>NZ_JBFBEE010000002.1:354902-539749 GCF_040683555.1 Streptomyces sp. NPDC093510 | reverse complement strand
GGACGTGGGGGTATGTGCGCACGGAGCACCGAGGAAACATTGGCGTCTTTGGACTTGAGGCGTGACGCAGGGATAGCGAGTACGTACATACCCCCACGGCCCCGCCCCACAGACGAACAGAAGGCGCAGACCCGCCCAAGGCGCCCCGCGGCCCGTCAGCCCCCCAACCGCCGACCACAGTGCGGCCAAGGACTCGCCCCCCGCTGCACGTACAGCTTCTTCGCGCGGAACGTCTGTTCCGCCGCCGACGCGTCCTGCGGCCGCCCCGCCCCGCCCAGCCCCTGCCAGGTCCGCGTATCGAACTGGTAGAGCCCTCCGTACGTACCGGAGGGATCCACCGCCCCGGGCCGCCCACCCGACTCACAGCGCGCGAGCGACCCCCAGTCCAGCCCGTCCGCCCCGTCCACCGACATCGGCATCCGCTTCGTACCGACCTTCACGATCCGCTTCTGCGGCTCCCGCACCACCTCGGACTCCACCCGCCGCGGCTTCTGCCGCACGCCGTTGACGGTCCGCACCGCGTACGTGACCCGCCTGACTCCCTGCCGCCCGGCCTGCGCCACGACCTCCGTCCCGCGGAACAGCGACGCGTCCTCCGTCCTCTCCACGCCGAACGGGATCGGCTCCTCGCGCACCTCCTTCTTCCCGGTGATCCGCATGACGGTCACCGTCTGCCCGTCGCGCGGAAAGCTGTCGGGCGGGACCGACGTCGTGTCCTGCCCCCGCAGCGTCACCCCGGACTCGGCGACGGCCTCCCGCACGGTCGCCGCGTTCGTGCGGATCGTCCGTTCCCGCCCGTCCGCCATGATCGTGACGGTGCGTTCCGTGCGGACGTCGAGCGCGAGCCCGTCCCGCCCGATGCGGCTGCTGCGCGAGGCCGAGAGGTGCGCCCCTTCCGCCCGCACTCCGAGCTGCCGCAGCGCCCCGTCCACGGTCCGCGCCGTGGTCCACACCCGGCGGCGCTGCCCGTCGAGGGTGAGGTGGACGGGTCGGCCGTAGCGGACGGCGACCTCGTCGCCGCTGGCGAGGGCGGTCGTGGACGCGGGCGCGACGATGTCGTGGGCGCCGACGTCCACGCCTTCGTCGGCGAGGAGTTCACCGACGTCGTCCGCGAAGGTGTGCAGCGTGCGCGGCTTGCCGTCGACGATGAGCTGGACGGCCTTGTCGTTGGCGACGAACGCGGACGTGCCGCCCGCGAGGAAGGCGACGACGAGCGCCTGCGGCAGCAGCTTCCGGATCGCCTCGGGCCGCTCCACCGCCGCGGACTCGCCCCCGACCCCGGCCCCGGCTCCGACCCCGGCCCCGCCCCCGGAAGCCCGAGCCCCCTTGTTCCCGCTCTTCCCGCCCTTCCCGCTCTTCCCGCGCGCGGCCCGCCGCGCCACCGCCCGCCCCCCGCCGGGTGCGGACTCGGGGGAGGACGCGGACACCTGCCGCGGCAGAGTCGCGGCTTCCCAGAGCGGCAGGTCCTGGTGGTCCTGACCATGCCACTCTTCACGCTGCGCCCCACCAGACGCCACATACGGGCCGTACGAGTCATACGTCTCATACAGCTCGTACGGCTCGTATGGCGCATGCGGCTCGTACATCTCGTACGTCTCGTACTGCGAGTTGCTCACGACGACGCTCCAGGGGTCCGTACCGGGCGGACAGAACCTAGCGGAGCTCTCGTCACTCTCCAAAGCAGCACGACTACGCTGTGTCGCGACGTTGACCCGGGCCGGCCTCAGTAGGCGAACGCGCGCGCAGTGTTCGCGGCGATCGCCGTGGCCATGGCGTCCTCGTCGATGCCGCGCACCTCGGCCATGGCCCGCAGCGTGACCGGAACGAGATACGGCGCGTTGGGCCGTCCGCGGTACGGCGCGGGCGTCAGGAACGGCGCGTCGGTCTCCACGAGGACCAGTTCGAGGGGAGCGACGGCCAGCGCGTCCCGCAGGCCCTGCGCGTTCTTGAAGGTGACGTTGCCCGCGAAGGACATGAAGTAGCCGCGTTCCGCGCAGATCCGGGCCATCTCGGCGTCGCCGGAGTAGCAGTGGAAGACGGTGCGCTCGGGCGCGCCCTCTTCCTTCAGGACGCGCAGCACATCGTCGTGGGCCTCGCGATCGTGGATGACGAGCGCCTTGCCGTGCCGCTTGGCCATCTCGATGTGGGCGCGGAACGACCGTTCCTGGGCGGCCATGCCCTCGGGCCCGGTGCGGAAGTGGTCGAGGCCGGTCTCACCGACGCCGAGCACGTGGGGCAGCGCGGCGAGCCGGTCGATCTCGGCGAGCGCCTCGTCGAGGGCCGCGTCGCCGCCGGGCTCGCGGGCGCCCTGGCGGGACCAGCCGTCGGGGTCGCCGAGGACGATGCGGGGCGCTTCGTTGGGGTGGAGGGCGACGGCCGCGTGGACGCTGTCGTGCGCGGCGGCGGTGTCGGCCGCCCACCGGGACCCTCGTACGTCGCATCCCACCTGCACGACCGTCGTGACGCCGACGGCGGCGGCCTTGGCGAGGCCTTCCTCGACCGTGCCCGACTGCATGTCGAGGTGGGTGTGGGAGTCGGCGACCGCCACCCGGAGCGGTTCGGGCAGGGGCGGCGGCGCGTCGGCGTTCTTCGAAGGCATACCTCGATCCTACGAAGGACTCACCGAGCCCTTCCGGCCCGCCTACTGCCCCTTGCGGTGCTGGAAGGGATGCAGCAGATCGGCGAGGTGCCAGTGATGCCGCGCGTGCCCGCCGCCGTCACCGCCTTCACCGGCACCGCCTCCACCGTCACCGCCTCCACCGGCACCCCCGCCGGCTCCGGGTGCGACCGGGTCGACGGGCCCGGCCGGCTTCCCCACGCGGCTGCCCGCGTCCTCCCGCTGCCGCCGCATCATGTCGAGCACGGAGGACACCTGCCCGGCCCGCATGATCCGCACGACGTGGCCACCGCAGTTGAGGCACGTGGGCCGGCTCAGGGGCGACGGCACGCGGGCGCCGTCCGCCACGTACATCACGAATTCCTGGCCGTTGGCGTCCACGTGGTGCTCGATCTCGTAGGACTGTTCCCAGCCGTGGCCGCACCGCATGCAGGCGAAGGCGTACGACTCGTGCACGACGTTCAGCGCTGCGGGTGCGACATTCATCGCCGTGGTGGGGTGGCCGGTGTCTGCGATCTCACTCATGCCAGCTGCTCCTCTTGCCCGGGGGACAAGCACTGCCGGTGCGTCCCTTCAACCAGTGGACGCCTTTGTCGGAGCGAGCGCATCAGACCTGTCGAGCATTGGAGCCGATTTGGCCTTTCCTTAGGAAAGAGGCCCTGAATCAGCCTGGTGCGCGGCCCGCGCTTTGCCTTTCACGATAGTCCTTTGCCTGCCGATGGGCTCCCCCGATCCGCATTCTTTGCCGCGACGACGGCATCGAAGACCTCGCGTTTGGGAAGGCCCGCGTCGGCGGCCACCGCGGCGATCGCCTCCTTGCGCCGCTCCCCCGCCTCCTCGCGCACCCGCACCCTGCGCACCAGCTCATCAGGGGTGAGTTCGGCGGCGCTTTTCTCGGGGGCGCCCTCGACGACGACGGTGATCTCGCCGCGCACGCCGTCGGCGGCCCACTCGGCGAGTTCCTTGAGCGAACCGCGCTTGACCTCTTCGTACGTCTTGGTCAGCTCGCGGCAGACCGCGGCTCTGCGCTCCTCGCCGAACGCCTCGGCCATCGCGGCCAGCGTGTCGTCGATGCGGTGCGGGGCCTCGAAGTAGACGAGCGTCCTACGGTCCTCCGCGACCTCCTTCAGGCGCGAGAGGCGCTCGCCCGCCTTGCGCGGCAGGAACCCCTCGAAGCAGAAGCGGTCCACGGGCAGCCCGGACAGGGCGAGGGCGGTCAGCACTGCGGAGGGTCCCGGCACGGCCGTCACCCGCACGTCCCGCTCCACGGCGGCGGCCACGAGGCGGTATCCGGGGTCGGAGACGGACGGCATGCCCGCGTCCGTCACGAGCAGCACGCGCGCGCCGCCCACCAGCGCCTCGACCAGCTCGGGGGTGCGCGCCGACTCGTTGCCCTCGAAGTACGAGACGACCCGGCCGCCGACCTGCACCCCGAGCGCCTGGGTGAGCCTGCGGAGGCGCCGGGTGTCCTCGGCGGCGACGACGTCGGCCGCCTCCAGTTCGGCGGCGAGCCGCGGCGGGGCGTCGGCGACGTCGCCGATGGGGGTGCCCGCGAGGACGAGGGTTCCGGGGGAATCTGCGCTTCCTGTCACGGATCCATCCTCGCAGGGCCCACGGACGGGACTCGCACAGTCTGGTTCCCTACGATGGCGCGGTGACCAGTACCGCGTCTTCCCCGGACACCCGCGAGGGCCAGACAGCCGAGGAGCAGCAGCCCTCGTGGCAGCGGCGGCTGCGCCGATTCGGCCATGCGGCGCGGCCCAGAGAGGACGTCAGGGCGCGTCTCGTGCCTCCGTACACGGAGCCGAGCCCCCGCCTGTGGATGACGCTCGGCCTGTCGAAGCCGGCCGCCGGCCAGGTGACGCGCTGGTCCGGCTGGGTCGGTCCGCTGCTGATCACGCTCGTCGCCGGGGTGACGCGGTTCTGGAACCTCGGCAATCCGAAGGCCGTGATATTCGACGAGACGTATTACGCGAAGGACGCCTGGGCGCTCATCCACCGCGGCTTCGAGGTCAACTGGCCGGAGAAGGTCAACGACGACGTCCTGCGGCAGGGCGGCGACATCGCGATCCCGCACGACGCGGCGTACGTGGTGCATCCGCCGGTCGGCAAGTACGTGATCGGTGCCGGCGAGTGGCTGTTCGGCTTCGACCCGTTCGGCTGGCGGTTCATGACGGCGGTGCTCGGCACGCTGTCGGTGCTGATGCTCTGCCGGATCGGGCGGCGGCTGTTCCGCTCGACGTTCCTGGGGTGCCTGGCGGGCGCGCTGCTCACGGTGGACGGCCTGCACTTCGTGATGAGCCGGACCGCGCTGCTCGACCAGGTCCTGATGTTCTTCGTGCTCGCCGCGTTCGGGTGCTTCCTGATCGACCGGGACAAGGCGCGGGCGAGACTGGCCGCGGCGCTGCCGGCGGACCCCGACAGCGCGGACGGGATCGTACGGCCGGACGCGTACGTCGCGGAGACGACCCGCCTGGGGTGGCGGCCGTGGCGGTGGGCGGCCGGGCTCTGTCTGGGGCTCGCCTTCGGCACGAAGTGGAACGGCCTGTACGTCATGGTCTTCCTCTGCCTGCTGACCGTGTTCTGGGACGTGGGCGCGCGCCGGGTGGCCGGCGCCGCGCGGCCCTACCGCGCGGTCCTGCGGCGGGACGTGTTCCCCGCGTTCGTGTCGACGGTGCCGGTGGCCCTCGCCGTGTACGTCCTGTCCTGGCTCGGCTGGATCCTGTCGCCGACGAACGGCAAGGGCGGCTACTACCGCAATTGGGCGGCGACGGACGGGAAGGGCGGCGACTGGACGTGGCTGCCCGACTGGGTGCGCAGCCTGTGGCACTACGAGCACGCGGTGTACGAGTTCCATGTGGGCCTGTCGTCGCCGCACACCTATCAGTCCAACCCGTGGAGCTGGATCGTCGACGGCCGGCCCGTCTCGTACTTCTACGAGTCGCCGCTGCCCGGCAAGGACGGCTGCCCGCCCGGCACCACGGAGAAGTGCGCCCGCGAGGTCCTCGCGCTCGGCACGCCGATGCTGTGGTGGGTGGGGGCCTTCGCGCTGCTGTACGTCCTGTGGCGGTGGGTGTTCCGCCGCGACTGGCGGGCGGGCGCGATCCTGTGCGGCGTCCTCGCGGGTTATCTGCCCTGGTTCTTCTACCAGGAGCGGACGATCTTCTACTTCTACGCGGTCGTCTTCGTGCCGTTCCTGTGTCTCGCGGTGGCGATGATGATCGGCGCGATTCTGGGGCCGCCGGGGTCGAGCGAGCGGCGCCGGATGGCGGGTGCGGCCGCTTCGGGTGTTCTCGTACTGCTCATCATCTGGAATTTCATCTACTTCTGGCCGATCTACACCGGCACCGCGATCCCCATCGATTCATGGCGTTCTCGAATGTGGCTGGATACGTGGGTGTGACGCACGGGTGCAACGCATCGGTGTAACGCATCGGTGTAACGCACACCATGGACACCTTCGGATAACAGCAGTGCCGTAATCCACTCCCTCCCCTTAAGGTTCATGGCGAACCTGGGGAGGGGAGCGCATCGTGCGCAAAGGGGTAAAAGTCGCGCTGGTCGGCGGGGTGTTCACCGTGATGGTGGGGGGCGCAGGGTACGGCGCGTACAACTTGGTGAACGGGGTCACCGGGGGCGGCGGTTCGCCGGATTCAGGGCCTGCCGCCGTGCAGACCGGGCCGCCCACGAGCGGCGAGGTCCGCGAGACCGCGCGGAAGTTCCTGGCGGCGTGGGCCGAGGGTGATGCCGCGCAGGCCTCCGGCTACACGAACAACGCCAGGGCGGCGGCCGAGGCCCTGACCGGCTACCGCGAGGACGCGCACCTGACGAAGGTGAAGCTGACGCCCAAGCAGGCGTCGGGCGCCCGCGTGCCGTTCTCCGTGTCGGCGACGGTGTCGTACAAGGGGAAGAGCAAGCCCTTCACGTACGACTCGCAGCTCACCGTCGTACGCGGTGAGACCACGGGGCGCCCGCTCGTCGACTGGTCCGTGTCCGTCGTCCACCCCTCTCTGGAGAAGGGCGACACCCTCGTGACGGGCGAGGCCACCGCCCCGCCCATCCAGGCCGTGGACCGCGCGGGCACCGTCCTGCGCCGGAAGGACTACCCCTCGCTCGGGCCGGTCCTGGACACCCTGCGCACGAAGTACGGCGAGAGGGCGGGCGGCAAGCCGGGCGTGGAGCTGTACATCCAGCCCGAGAACGCCGGGAGTACGGACGCGGCGGCCCGGACGCTGCTCACTCTCTCCAAGGGCAGGCCGGGCAAGCTGCCCACGACGCTGAGCGCGGGCATGCAGAAGGCGGCCGAGCAGGCGGTGCTGCGGAGCGACGAGTCGTCCGTGGTGGCGGTGAAGCCGAGCACCGGCGAGATACTCGCGGTCGCCAACAACCGCAAGGACGCGTTCAACGCGGCGTTCGAGGGCCAGGTGGCGCCCGGCTCCACGATGAAGATCCTCACGGCGGCGATGTTCCTCGACAAGGGTGTCACCAAGGCGGACGGCCCCGCGCCGTGCCCGGCCACCGCGACCTGGCAGAGCCAGACCATCAGCAACCTGAAGGGCATGGTCCCGAACGAGTCCGCGACGTTCTCGGAGAGCTTCGCGCGCTCCTGCAACACGGCGTTCGTGAAGCTCATCGACGAGGAGGGCATCACGGACGCGTCCCTCACCGAGGAGGCGCGGGACAACTTCGGCCTGGGCAGGGACGACTGGCAGGTCGGCGTCAGGACCTTCGACGGTTCCGTCCCCGAGTCCGCGGGACCCGACCGTGCGACGAACGCCATCGGCCAGGGTGAGGTCCAGATGAACCCCCTGAACATGGCGTCGGTCACGGCGACGGCGATGACGGGCGCCTTCCGGCAGCCGGTGATCGTGCCGAAGTCCCTCGACGACCGCGAACTGGCCACCGCCCGTGGCCTGCGCGCCTCCACCGTCCAGCAGCTGCGCCAGATGATGCACCGCACGGCGGTCAGCGGCACCGGCGCGCGCGCCATGGCAGGCCTCGGCAGCGATGTCGGCGCGAAGACCGGGTCGGCCGAGGTCGACGGCCAGAAGAAGTCGGACAGCTGGTTCACCGGCTACCGGGGCGACGTCGCGGTGGCCGCGATGGCGCAGCGCGGCGGGCACGGCGGTGACTCGGCGGGGCCGATCGTGGCGGCGGTGCTGGGCGCAGGGTAATCGGTCCGGCGGTGCGTCGCCCGGCCGGGCGAGGAAGTGGTCGAGGGCTTCTCCGTACGCCTCTAAGGTGGCCTTCCGGTGAGGAGCCGGGGGTTCTGGTGAAGAGCCGGGGGTTCTGGGGAACTGCGGAGGGTTTGTGGGCAATCGAAGGCGCGCCGCCGAGCGCAAGAGCGTCGGTGTCAGGAACGTGAAGGTGCACCCGGGTGTGCTCGGCGGGGCTGCGGTCGTGGTCGTGTGCGGTGTGGGGGCCACCGCGTTCGCGCTGTCCGGCGGTGCCGGTTCCGGCGGGGACGGTTCCGTCGACGGGAAGCCGGTGGCTTCCGGGCCGCCGACGGCCGCCGAAGTCCGCACCACGGCGCGGGCGTTCCTCGCCGCGTGGGCCGAGGGCGACGTGGCCCGTGCGGCCGCGCTCACGGACGACCGCGCGGCGGCGAAGAAGGCCCTGACGTCCTACCGCGAGGACGGCCGCTTCACGAAGACCGGCCTGACGCCCGGCAAGCGGTCGGGCGCCGAGGTGCCGTTCAAGGCGGCCACCACCGTCTCGTACAAGGGAAAGAGCAAACCCTTCTCGTACGAGTCCGAACTCACCGTCGTCCGCAGGAAGAGCGACGGCAGGCCGCTGGTCGGCTGGCGTCCTTCGGTGCTGCACCCCGAGCTGAAGAAGGGTGACCGGCTGGTCACCGGCGAGGCGGGCGACCCGCCGATCAAGGCGGTGGACCGGGACGGCGCCGAGCTGACGGCGGCGAAGTACCCGTCGCTGGGCACGGTGCTGGACGGGCTGCGCGAGAAGTACGGCAAGAAGGCGGGCGGCACGGCGGGCGTCGAGCTGCGGGTGGTGCGGGCGGAGCAGGCGGAGGGGGCGGAGCGGGCGGAGCGGGCGGGCAAGCCCGGGGCGAAGAAGGGCGACGACGCGAAGTCGACGCCGGACAAGACGCTGCTGACCCTCTCCCCCGGCACTCCGGGCACGCTGAAGACGACGTTCAGCGGCTCGCTCCAGTCGGCGGCCGAACGGGAGACGGCCAAGCGGAAACGGGCGTCCGTCGTCGTGCTGAAGCCGAGCACCGGCGAGATCCTGGCCGCCGCGAACTCCACGCCCGCCGGCTTCAACACGGCGTTCCAGGGGTCCATCGCGCCCGGCTCGACGATGAAGGTCGTCAGCGCGTCGATGCTCCTGGAGAAGAAGCTCGCCGGGGTCGACAAGAAGCACCCGTGCCCCAAGTACGAGACGTACGGCGGCTGGAAGTTCCAGAACGACGACAAGTTCCAGATCAAGAACGGCACGTTCAGGGCGAGCTTCGCGCGGTCCTGCAACACGGCTTTCATCAGCCAGGCCAAGAAGCTGGATGACGACTCCCTGACCAAGCAGGCCCAGGAGGTCTTCGGACTCGGCCGCGACGACTGGTCGATCGGCGTGCCGTCCTTCGACGGGGCGGTGCCGGTGCAGAGCGACGCCCAGATGGCGGCCTCGCTCATCGGCCAGGGCGGCGTGCGCATGAACCCCCTCAACATGGCGTCGGTCGCGGCGACGGTGAAGTCGGGCACGTTCAAGCAGCCCTACCTGGTCTCGCCCGACGTCGACGACCGCACCCTGGCGACGGCGCCGCGCAAGATGTCGGGCGCGACGGCGGCGGCCCTGCGGGAGCTGATGCACTACACGGCGGTCGCGGGCACGGCGGTCGAGCCGATGTCGGGCCTCGGCTCCGACATGGGCGCGAAGACGGGTTCGGCGGAGGTCGACGGCCAGAAGAAGCCCAACGGCTGGTTCACCGCGTACCGCGGCGACCTCGCGTCGGCGGCGGTCGTCCAGGAGGGCGGGCACGGCGGGGACTCGGCGGGGCCGGTGGTGCGGGCGATGCTGCGGGCCGGGGGCTGAGGGGGGGCCGAGGCGCGGCAGGACGGGGCTGAGGCACCCCGCACCGGAGGACGCTGTCCGCTATACGGATACGTGGTCGCGTGCCCCATGCACGGACCGCTAGCGTGCCGGGCATGAGCGCAACAGCACCCGAGTCATCCGGCGCGCCCGAGTCGTCCGGCCCCTCCGGCGCGCCCGGCGCGTCCGGCGCGTCCGACGCCCATCCCCGGTTCGCCGAGGCCCTGCGGGAACTGGGCCTCGGCGAACTGCTTCCGCAGGTCCGCCGCTTCCCGGACCAGACCCGTACGGCGGCCGAGGCGGCCGCGGCCATCGGCTGCGAGCTGAGCCAGATCTGCAAGTCCCTGATCTTCGCGGCGGACGGCGTCCCCGTCCTCGTCCTGATGGACGGCGCGTCCCGTGTCGACCTGGACCTCGTGCGCCGGGAGCTCGGCGCCGGGAAGGTCACCCGCGCCAAGGCGGACGTCGTCCGCGAGACCACCGGCTACGCGATCGGCGGCGTACCGCCCTTCGGCCACGCGACGCGGACCCGCGTCCTCGCCGACCGCTCCCTCCTCGGCCACGACGTGGTGTGGGCGGCGGCCGGCACGCCCTACGCGGTCTTCCCGCTGCCGCCCGAGACGCTGATCGCCCACGCGGGCGGCACGCTGGTGGACGTGCGAGAGATCGCGGAGTGACCGCGCGAGTCCGCGGAGTGACCGCGCGAGCCTGCGAGGCGGCCGCGCGAGCCCGCGAGGTGGCTGTACGAGCCCGCGAGGCGGCTTCACGAGACCGCGACGTGGCCGCACGAGACCGCGAGGTGGCTTCACAAGTCCGCGGGGTGGCCGCACGAGACCGCGAGGTGGCCGCACGAGACCGCGAGGTGGCCGCACGAGCCCAAAAGGTGGCTTCACGAGACCGCGAGGTGGCCGCACGAGACCGCGAAGCGGCTTCACAAGTCCGCGAGGTGGCCGCACGAGACCGCGAGGTGGCCGCACGAGACCGCGAGGTGGCCGCACGGGTCCGCGAAGCGGCTTCACAAGTCCGCGAGGTGGTCGTGTGACCCCGCTGGTCGCGACGGCCGTCCTGCTCGCCGCCGTCACACACGCGAGCTGGAACGCGATCGCCCACCACATCACGGACAAGCTGGTCGGCTTCACCCTCATATCCGGCGGCGGCACGCTGATCGGCCTGCTCCTGGCCCCCTTCGTGGCGATCCCGGACGCCGGGGCGTGGCCCTACCTGCTCCTCTCCGCCGCCATCCACGTCGGCTACTACGCCCTGCTCATGAAGTCCTTCAAGCTCGGCGACTTCGGCCAGGCGTACCCGATCGCGCGCGGCACGGCGCCGCTGGTCGTCACCGTCCTCGCGGCGCTCTTCGCGGGCGAGGTCCCCGACGGCTGGCAGGCGGCGGGCGTCGCGGTCTCGTGCGCGGGCCTGACGGGGCTCGCCCTGTGGGGCATACGGGGTACGGGGCGCCGCCCGGACTGGACGGCGATCGGCGCGGCGCTCGCGACGGGCGTCTCCATCGCGGCGTACACGGTGGTGGACGGCCTGGGCGTCCGCGCGTCCGGCTCCTCCATGGGCTACATCGCGTGGCTGATGATCCTGGAGGGCATCGCGGTCCCGCTGTACGCGGCGTACCGCTGGCGCGGCGAACTGGTCACTCGCCTCCGCCCGTTCGCCCCGGTCGGCCTCCTCGGCGCGGCCCTCTCGGTCTCTGCGTACGGCCTGGTCCTCTGGGCCCAGACGAAGGCGGACCTGGCCCCGATCTCCGCGCTCCGCGAATCCTCGATCATCGTCGGCGCGGCAATCGGCGCGATCTTCTTCAAGGAACGGTTCGGGGCGCCGCGGCTGGTGGCGGCGGGGTTGATGGTGGCGGGGATCGGGTTGATGCTGCACGCGGGGTAGTTCCGTCGGCGGTCCGCGGTTCGGTGACTCGCCGCCCGCCACCCGGCGGGGGTGGCGACGCGGGGCGAGCCATCGCCCGCGCCGCACCACCACCCCTTCCCCTATATCTCTATGTCCCGTTCACGGGCACAGGTGCCGAGACCTCCGCCCACACCGCCTTCCCGGGCCCGTCCCGCTCGGCGACATCCCACCGGTCGGCGAAGGCCGCGACGAGGAACAGCCCGCGCCCCGAGCACGTGTCGTCACTCGGCAACGGCATCGGCGGCGGCAGCTCACAGCCGGCATCGTGCACCTCGATCCGCACGCCACCGGACATCCGCAGATAGCGGGTCTCGATCTCCCGCCCGTCGGGCACGTTTCCGTGCAGGACGGCATTGCCGAACAACTCCGACAGGACGAGCAGCGCGGCATCCTCGGCACCGCTCAACTCCCAGTCGGCAAGGGTCTTCCGCAGCCCTTCTCGAGCCCGTCCTACGGATCGGGGGTGGCAGGGCCACCGGACTACGACCGTCTCGCCCGCTCCTCCATCCATCAGGCCAACTCCATGCCGTGGATGAACTTCGGTCCGACATCGACGCCGTGCACGGCCAGCCACAACGCCCGTCTCCGCCGCCGCTGCAACCGCAGCTCGTCGGCTACGAGGTAGGGCCGGACGATCGCGTTGTCCTCTCCGTTGAGCAGGTCCACCTCGACGTGCAGCGAGGGCTGCCCGAACCCGTTGTCCGGACAGGTCAGTCCACCTCTATGACGCCCTGTCGCAGGAAACAGGAACCGCAACAGCGGTTCGAGGAGACGGGCGATATGGTCTGTCATGTCAGCGCTCCTCCAAGCGTTGGCCATGCCCCCGGACGCCGCGTCGCGTCGCGGGGGTCTTGTCGATCAGTGCGGCACGCAGCCACATAGACACCTCACGGTGACGACTGCATCACAGTGAGCGACACCTACCAGCCTGCACCCGAAGCGATTCGAACTGCAACCGAACCGCTTGGAAACATTTCCAAGTTGCCAGTCGGCTCTAGTCTTGACCCGCAACGCACCGTGCAAGGGGGCTCACATGTCGCAGCCACGACCCACCGTCCGCCGTCGCCGCCTGGCGTCCCTCCTCGTCGAACTGCGCGAAACAGCAGGGAAGTCGATGGAGGAGGCCGCAGATCGCATCGGTTGCCACAAGACGAAGATCAGCCGCATCGAGAACGCTCGGCTCGGCATCTCGCTGGGCGAGTTGCGGGACCTGCTCACGTTCTATGGCGTCGAAGACGACTCGTACGTTGAGGAATTGGTGAAACTGGCCCGCCGAGGCGGAGAGCCCGGCTGGTCCCGGCATCTGGGAGCGACACTTCCGTCGTACGCGGACCACATCGACTACGAGCAGACATCTGACTACATCCGCTCGTATCAGCCCCTCCTGATCGCCGGCCTGGCACAGACGCCTGACTACGCGCGGGAGTTGTATCGCAGCAACCCCGAAATGCTGAGCAACTCCCGGGTGAACGACCTGGTCGACACCCGCATGCAGCGCCAGGAGATCCTGGACAAGGACGATGCGCCCAGGCTCACCGTCATCGAAGGGGAGGCAGCGCTACGGAGCCGGGTCGGCGGCCCGAACGTCATGAAGCAACAACTCGACCGGCTGGCCGAACTCGCAGACCGACCGAACATCGAGGTCCAGGTACTCCCCCTCGATTCCGGGGCCCATGTGGGCTTGTTGGGCGCGTTCGTGGTTTTCGGATTCCCCACCCCGGCCTTCTCCGATGTGGTCTGTGTCGAGCACGTAACCGGGAGCCTGCACATGGAGACCAAGGCGGAGACTGAGCGATATACGCTCGCCTTCGACTCGTTGAGATCGGCGGCGTTGAGCCCTGCAGCCAGCCTCGGCCTCCTCCGGCAAATCCAAGACGAGCTGTAACTATCGGGAATACGAGGTGCCTGACATGTTTGCCTCCGAACTCAGCGGCGCCATATGGCAGAAGAGCAGCTACAGCGGTGGCGGGTCCTCCGGCGGTGACTGCGTGGAGATCGCCGCCCTCCCCCGCCGCACCGCCGTCCGCGACAGCAAGACTCCAAGCGGCCCTGCGCTCGCCTTCACGCCCACCGCGTGGAGCGGCTTCATCACGGGAATCAAGTCGGCGCCACCCCGGTAGCCGGGGGTGAGCCACGCACCTGTGTGGCGCCGGCCGCCATGTCCCCCGAGGAGAGCTCTGCTCGAATTCAGCGCCTCCTCAACACCACATCGCATGAGACGGATGACAGCCCGTGAACCCCGAGATCGTCACCGAGTTCCGTAAGTCGTCCTACTCGGATCAGCAGGGCGACTGCCTGGAGATCGCGCACACCAGTACCGGCGGACGTGCCATACGCGACAGCAAGAACCCGGGGGGACCGATCCTCACCTTCCCCGGAGAAGCCTGGGGCGAGTTCGTCATGGGGCTCGGGTCAGCCCTCCCCAGGTAACCGAAGGCGACCACGCACGGGGGTCGCCGTCCCCCTGAGGAGCTTCATGCCCGACGAGCCGACGACAGCGGCTGAGTACTGGGACAAGTACAAGCCTCACAAGGGAGCCGGGCCGCAACCCGTGCCACGGGCGGACCGCTTCGAGTGGACCCAGTACCCCGGTCACGGGCCCGGCGCGGAAGTCCTCGGCGGTCCCCGCCGTGCCCTCGAACTGGGGCCCGCCGAAGGCAAGGAAGCCGCCCACCTGGCGCGCCGGGGCGTGGACGTGACGGCGGTCGACTTCTCCTCGGTCCAGGTCGAACGGGCCCGGTCGCTGTGGCAGAGCACTCCCGGGCTGTCCTTCGTCCATGGGGAAGCGTGCGCGTTTCTCGCCGCCGACGTCACGGCGTACGACGCCATCTACTCGGTGTGGGGCGCCGTGTGGTTCACAGAGCCGGAACAACTGTTGCCGGCCGTCGCCGAGCGTCTTGCCCCTGGTGGTGTTTTCGCGTTCTCCCACGCCGAACCCGTCACCGATTCCTACGGCCCCCAGCGGATGGGCGGCAAGTGGCTCGAAGGCCGCGAGCACCAGCTCACCGTGCTGCGCTGGCAGTTCAGCCCCGAGATGTGGGCGGGCATCCTCAAGCGGCACGGCTTCACCGGCATCGACGCCCACATCCTCGAGGCTCCCGAACCGGGAGGTCCGGGCACCCTCATGGTGCGTGCGCAGAGGCCCCGACAAGACCCGCGGCGCCCCTCTCGGAGCAGCTCAGTCCAGTGCGAGTCGCGCGACCGGCAGGACCGCGCAGCGGCGGCAGGCGCGGGCCGAGGTCGCCACGACGGCGTGGGAGGCGGCGGCCAGGGTTCCGGCGGCGGCGAGCAGAGGCCAGTTCGTCGTCAAGGCGGCTGCCGTGGCGAGGGCCAGGGTCGCGACGGCCATCGCGGCGCTCGCGGTGGTGCCGGCCCAGGCGACCACGAGGGGCAGCCGGTGCGGGGCCCGGTCCGGAGTGGGCAGTCGGCGCGCGAGGGGACCGGTCGCGGCCAGCGTCGCCGCGGCGAGCAGGGCGGCGAGGGTCGCGACGAAGGCGAGGTGGACGGCCAGGAGTTGTGCCGCGTGCGGCAGTTGCCAGGACCAGGCCGGTGCACCGCCCGCCGTACGCGCCAGGTGCCAGCAGGCGACCAGGAACGGTGCGGTGAGCGCGACCGTACGGGCGGTGTGCCGGGCCTGTGCGACGGTCAGCTCGCGCTGGCAGGCGGGGACGAGTTCGTCGACGGTACCGAACTCCCGTACCGCCAGGCGGGCCGCCTCCTCCTCGTCCGCTCCCGCCTCGGCGTGGACGGCCGCCGTGTCCACGAGGCCGTCGCGCATCTCCTCGACCAGCCGGGACTTGGCCTTGGCCGGACCGTGCAGGGCGGCGGTCAGCGCGGCGACGTGTTCGTCGATGGGGCTCACGTGGCGAGTCCAGGTCGCGTGCCCGGCTGCGCGCCGGGGTTCAGGACCGAGCCGATCGCTGCCGTGAACTCGCTCCACGCCGCCCGTTCACCGGCGAGCGTGGCGCGTCCCGCGTCGGTGAGTTCGTAGGCCCTGCGGCGTCGTTCGCCCGCCGCCGACTCCCAGCTGCTGCTGAGCAGGCCGAGGCGCTCCAGGCGGTTCAGCGCCGGGTAGATCGTTCCCGTACGCAGCTCTAGCGCGCCCCCGCTGCGGCGCTGCACCGCCGCGATGATCGCGTACCCGTGCAGCGGGCCCGGTTCCAGCACGGCCAGCAGCAGTCCGTCGAGGTGCCCTCGCACCGCATCCGCCTTCATGAGTAGGCAGCCTACACAAAGGTGGTGTTGGCAGTGTATGTATTGGCAGCCAACATATTTGGGCGCCGTGCGCCGCCCCTGGAGGTTCCGCCATGACCAAGTTCCTGTTGTCCGTGCACGTCCTCGCGGCGATCCTCGCCGTCGGGTCGATCACCGTCGCCGCGTCGATGTTCCCGCGCTACGCGCTGCGGGCCCTGGGCGGCGACGGGGAGCCGGTCGACGATCGCGCCCCCGGAATCGCCGCGCTCCTACACCGCGTCTGCCGCGCCTACGCCGTCGCCGGCCTCGCCGTCCCCGTGTTCGGCATCGCCACGGCCGCGCAGCTCGGCGTCCTCGCCGACGCCTGGCTGATCGCCTCACTGCTCCTGACGACGATCGCCGCGGCGCTGCTCGCGCTGGTGATCCTGCCGGGTCAGCGGGGCCTGCTGGACAGGGCGGACCCGTCGGCCCCGGCCGACGGCGCGCGGCGCGCGGCGGCCCGCCTCGCCATGCTCACCGGCATCTTCAACGTCCTCTGGGCGACGGTCACCGTCCTGATGATCGTCCGCCCCGGCTCCACGACGGGAGCGTGATCGCCTTGCGTACGCTCCGTATCGCGGCGGTCGTCGAGGCGGCGTCCCTGGCCCTCCTCCTCGCCAACCTGCTCACCGTCCACGCCCGCCCGCTCTCGGGACTGCTCGGCCCGCTGCACGGCACGGCGTATCTCGTCGTGATCGCAGCCACGTGGATGCTTCCGTCGGGGTCGCCTCCGGGTACCCGGTGGCGCGCGCTGATCCCGGGCATCGGGGGCCTGCTCGCCCTACGTCGGGTCGAGAACCGGCCCCCAGGAGGGCCCTCCACGGCAGCGTGACCGTCTCAACGCGCACGCGCCGGGGCGAAGGGAATCCCCGAATTCATGCCACGGCGGCCGACTATGAGGGACTCACCGAGGAAGCTCAGGCCGATGGAGAGCTGGAGGGGGCGCGCCTCCTCATGCATGCCCATCTTCACGGCCAGGACGCTGAAGCCGGCCGCGACCGCCAGGGTGCCGATCACGGCGAGGAAGGTGCGGCCGGTGTACCGCTGCCACAGGACACCCCCCTTGTCGACGAGCTGAACGGTGGCGCCGCGGAGTGCGCCGAGTGCGGCGCCCAGGACGGCGCCCGCGATGATCCAGGTGAGATCGGTGCCGGTCAGATCCGTCTTCTTGATGAGGGCCATGACGCCTATCCCGGTCAGGATCACCGGGGCCGCGAAGAGGTCTCTCGCGTTGACCGGTTCACCGATCATCCGTTTGATCACGACCGCGATCACGACCACCGCGATGATCGCGGCGAGCAGCCAGGGGTTCACGCAGATACCATCCATCTTCACTTCGTAGCACGGCTGAGCTAAAAAAGGATGTTAGCTCGGGCGTGCTATAACGGCAACGTGCCAAAGATCGTGGATCCCATGGCCCGCCGCAGAGCGGTGGCGCAGGCCGTCCTGTCCGTCGCCGCCCGCCAGGGGCTGGAGCACGCGTCGCTGCGCAACGTCGCCGACGAAGCCGGGCTCGCCGTCGGCTCGGTCCGCCACTACTTCGCCGACCACGACGAGCTGATGGTCTTCACGATGCGGGAGCTGAGCCGGCGCATCGGCGAGCGTGTCCGCGCCCACGCCGAGCGGCTCCTGACTCCGGACGACCGCACTGACTGCACTGACCGCACCGACCGCACTGACCGCACTGACCGCCGGGTCGGAACGGAAGATCTCCTGGCCGAGTTCCTCCCCTTGGACGAGGCCCGCCGCCAGGAATCCGCGCTCTGGCTCGCCTTCACCGCCGCGGCGCTCACCCGTCCTGAACTGCGGCCCTGCGCCGACGAAATGCAGGCGAACCTGCACGCCCTGCTGTCCCGCGTACTGCATGAAGCCCGGTCCACCGGTGGGCTGCCGGGCGGCCTGGACGTCGAACTGGAGAGCACGCGACTGGCCGCCCTCCTCGACGGACTCAACCTCCAGGCAACGCTGCTGCCGGACCGCTTTCCGGCGGAGCTCCTCCGACAGGTACTGCGACGGCACCTGGACGCACTGGGGGTTGGTGGCTGAGGGTCGGTGGCTGAGGGTCGGGGGCTGAGGGTCGGGGGGCTGTCCTCCGGCCGACGCGTTCAGCCCGCGCGCTTCGCGGGCGTCAAGGTTCACCGATGACCCGGCCGCACGGGCTGCGGCTGCGGCTGCGGCTGCGGCTGCGGCTGCGGCTGCGGCTGCGGCTGCGGCTGCGGGATCACAGCATGCTCGGAGCCTGCGTGCGACCACGTCGGCCCGGAGCCGGGGCCTTCGCAGGTGGAAGGGGGTGGGGAGTTGGCCTCGCCGGGTGGTGGTCGTGGTGGTGCGGTGGGCCGGGCGTCACGTGACGTGTGGTGCCGTGCCGCGCCGCGCCGTCGCCTTGGCAAGGGGCCTGACCGAAGACACGGCGGGTGGGCGGGGTGCTGGAACTGTCGGGACGGGGGAGGCGCGTTGGGAGGTGGACGGCGCGGGCCGGGGGTGTGGTGGGAACTGGCGGTGCCGGGTGGGGGGCGGTGCCGGGACGGGGGCGGCGCGATGGGAAGTGACGGTGCGGGACGGGGGCGTGGTGGGAACTGGCGGTGCCGGGTGGGTGGTGGCTCGGTCGGCCAGAGCGCCGGGTGGATGGTGGCGCGATGAGTCAGGGCACCGCTTGGGCCACGCCGCCGTCTGGTGCGGGGCTTGGTCCAAGGCGGGGCGGCGCCGGGTGGGCAGTGCGACGGAGGCCCGGGCGCCGAGTGGGCCACGCCGCCGTCCTGGCGCGGGGCTTGGCCCAAAGCGCGGCGGCACCGGGTGGGCAGCGCGACGGAGGCCCGGACGCCGAGTGAGCCACGCCGCCGTCCTGGCGCGGGGCTTGGCCCAAGACGCGGCGGGGGCGAGTGGGTGGGGAGCGCTACGGAGGACAGGACGCCGAGTGGGCCACGCCGCCGTCCTGGCGCGGGGCTTGGTCCAAGGCGCGGCGGGGGCGAGTGGTTGGGGAGCTGGCGGTGCCAGGACGGGGGCGGCGCGATGGGAAGTGACGGTGCGGGGCAGGGGTGCGGTGGGAACTGGCGGTGCCGGGTGGGTGGTGGCGCGGTGAGTCAGGGCGCCGAGTGAGCCACGTCGCCGTCTGGCGCGAAGTTGGCCCAAGACGCGGCGGCGCCGGGTGGGCGGTGCGACGGTGGCCAGGGCGCCGAGTGGGCCACGTCGTCGTCCTGGCGCGGGCTTGGTCCAAGGCGCGGCGGGGGCGAGTGGGTGGGGGGCTGGCGGTGCCGGGACGGGGGCGGCGTGATGGGAAGTGACGGTGCGGGGCAGGGGCGTGGTGGGAACTGACGGTGCCGGGTGGGTGGTGGCGCGGTCGGCCAAAGCACCGGGTGGATGGTGGCGCGATGAGCCAGGGCGCCGCTTGGGCCACGCCGCCGTCTGGCGCGAGGTTGCTCCAAAGCCCGGCGGCGCCGGGTGGGCAGTGCGACGGAGGCCAGGGCGCCAAGTGGGCCACGCCGTCGCCCTGGCGCGGGGCTTGCTCCAAGGCGCGGCGGCGCCGGGTGGGCGGCGCGACGGCGGCCCGGGCGCCGAGTGGGCCACGCCGCCGTCCTGGCGCGGGGCTTGGCCCAAAGCGCGGCGGCGCCGGGTGGGCGGCGCGACGGCGGCCCGGGCACCGAGTGAGCCACGCCGCCTTCCTGGCACGAGGCTTGCTCCAAGACTCGGCGGGGGCGAGTGGGTGGGGAGCTGGCGGTGCCAGGACGGGGGCAGCGCGATGGGAAGTGACGGTGCGGAGCAGGGGTGCGGTGGGAACTGGCGGTGCCGGGTGGGTGGCGGCGCGGTGAGTCAAGGCACCAGGTGTCGGTGGTGGCGCGGTGGGCCACGGCGCAGCCCTGGCTCGGAGCCTGACCAAAGACTCGGCGGGGGCGGGCGGGTGGGGAGCTGGCGGTGCCAGGACGGAGGCAGCGCATGAGGAACTGGCCGGGCCAGGACGGAGGCAGCCCGTGGGGAGGTGGCCGGGTCAGGACGGGGGCGGCGCGCGAGGAGCTGGCCGGGTCAGGACGGAGGCAGTGCGCGAGGAACTGGCCGGGTCAGGACGGGGGCAGTGCGTGGGGAGGTGGGGCGGCGCCCAGCCGGGGGGCGGCGGGTAAGGAGTTGGGCGCCCCGCCAAGGTCCCGGCCCCGCCCCACCCCACCCCACCCCCCGCGCTACGTCGCGTCCCGCAGCGCCCCGACCAGCGCCTGCGCCCGCGGGTCCGCCGTAACCCCCTTGTTCATGCCGTTGGTGACATAGCCGAAGGCGAGGCCCGATTCCGGGTCGGCGAAGCCGAGGGCGCCGCCCCGGCCCGGGTGGCCGAAGGAGCCGGGACCGAGGAGCGGGGACGCGGCGCCGTGGAGCATGTAGCCGAGGCCGAAGCGGGTGCTGACGACCAGGACGCGGTCGGGTCCCGCGGACGCCTCGCCCCGCGCCAGCTCGACCGTGGCGGGAGTGAACAGGCGCTGCCCGCCCGGCACTTCGCCGATCAGCGCGGCGTAGAAGCGGGCCAGCGCGTCCGCCGTCGCGACACCGTTCGACGCGGGCAGCGCCGCCGCCCGGTAGGCGGAGTCGTTCTCGTCCGGCGAGGGATCGATCGCCCCGAACGCCCGACGGGTCAGCGACGCCGCGTCCTCGTACGCCTCCGCCACGTTCCGCTTGGGCCGCATCCGGAGCCCGCCCGGCCCCGCCGGAGCCTCGATGCGGCCGAGGCGACCGGCCCGGCCCGCCTCCGCGTCAGGAAGTCCGACCCACAGGTCGAGCCCGAGCGGCCGCGCGATCTCGTCCGCGATCCACTCCCCGACGGGCCGGCCCGTCACGCGCCGCACCAGTTCGCCGGTGAGCCAGCTGTACGTGTGCGCGTGGTAGCCGTGGTCCTCGCCGGGCTCCCAGAAGGGGGCCTGCGCCGCGACCACCGCGGCGGCGAGGTCCGGGTCGAGCGCCTCGGCGGGCGTCAGCGGCCGGTCCAGGGCGGGCACCCCCGCGCGGTGCGCGAGCACGTGCCGGACCAGGACGCGCTCCTTGCCGCGCGCCTTGAACTCCGGCCAGTAGGAGCCGACCGGAGCGTCCAGGTCGAGCTCCCCGCGCTGGTGCAGGAGGAGCAGCGCGGCGGCCGCCACGCCCTTCGTCGCCGAGCGGACGATCTGCGCGGTGCCGCGCCCCCAGGGGGCGTCCCCCGAATCGAGGTCGCCATCGAGGTCACCGTCGACGTCGCCGTCGAGATCACCGTCGACGTCGCCGTCGAGATCACCGTCGACGTCCTTCGTGCCGCCCCACAGGTCCACGACCCGGCGCCCGTCCCGGTACACGGCCACCGCCGCGCCCCGCTCCCCGCGCTCGGCGAAGTTGCGTACGAAAGCGTCCCGTACCGGCTCGAAACCGGCCGCCACCGTGCCCTGCACCCGAGCGGCCCCACCTATGACGTCGTCCATGACAAGGCCAACAGCGACCCTACGGCAACGATTCCCTAGCCCTTTGCCCGTACAGTCTTCGGATCGAAGCCAAAGGGCAGTTCCAGGCGGTGTGCGCCCATCAGGTCCTCGTCGCCGAGCAGCTCGCCCGTCGGCCCGTCCGCCGCGATGACGCCCTCGCTGAGGATCAGGGCGCGCGGGCACAGCTCCAGGGCGTACGGCAGGTCGTGCGTGACCATCAGGACCGTCACGTCCAACGACCGCAGGATGTCGGCGAGTTCGCGGCGCGACGCGGGATCGAGGTTCGACGACGGCTCGTCCAGGACCAGGATCTCCGGCTCCATCGCGAGGACCGTGGCCACCGCGACCCTCCTGCGCTGCCCGAAGGAGAGATGGTGCGGCGGGCGGTCCGCGAACTCCGCCATGCCCACCTGCCCCAGCGCCTTGCGCACGCACGCCTCCAGCTCCGGCCCCCGCAGCCCCGCCGCCGCGGGCCCGAAGGCCACGTCCTCCCGCACCGTCGGCATGAACAGCTGGTCGTCAGGGTCCTGGAAGACGATGCCGACCCGGCGCCTGATCTCCGCCATGTGCTCCTTGCCGACGGGCAGCCCGGCCACGGTGACCGTGCCCGCGCCGCCGGTCAGGATGCCGTTCAGGTGCAGGACGAGGGTCGTCTTGCCGGCGCCGTTCGGCCCGAGCAGGGCGACGCGCTCGCCGCGCGCGACGGTGAGGTCGACGCCGAAGAGGGCCTGGTGCCCGTCGGGGTAGGCGTAGGCGAGGCCGGAAACCTCCAGAGAGGCGGCAGCAGTCACAGGGTCCATCCCAACAGGCATACGACGAGTGCGGTCAACGGCAAGGTCAGCGCGTACGTCCACTGCGCCCGTGAGGCGGTCACGTCGTCGATGACCGGCATCGACCCGGCGTAGCCACGGCTGACCATCGCCAGGTGCACCCGCTCCCCCCTCTCGTACGAGCGGATGAAGAGCGCGCCCGCGGACTTGGCGAGGACGCCCCACTGCCGCACACCCCGCGCCGTGAAGCCGCGCGACTCCCGGGCGATCTTCATGCGGCGCATCTCGTCCGTGATGACGTCGCCGTACCGGATCATGAAGGAGGCGATCTGGACGAGCAGCGGAGGCAGCTTCAGTCGCTGGAGGCCGAGGAGCAGGGAGCGCAGCTCGGTCGTGGCGGCGAGGAGTACGGAAGCGGCGACGCCCAGCGTTCCCTTCGCGAGGACGTTCCAGGCGCCCCAGAGCCCGTTGACGCTGAGGGACAGGCCGAGGACGTCGACGCGCTCGCCCTGCGCGACGAACGGCAGCAGCACGGCGAACGCCACGAACGGGACCTCGATCAGCAGCCGCTTCAGCAGGAACCCGGCCGGGACGCGGGCGGCGTACGCGACCACGCCGAGCAGCACCGCGTACAGCCCGAAGGCCCACATCGCCTCGCGCGGCGTGGAGACGACGACGATCACGAAGCAGAGGACCGCCGCGAGTTTGGTGTGCGGGGGCAGCGCGTGCACCGGCGAGTGACCGTGCCGGTAGAGCCGGTGGGCGTGGCCCGCACCCACGTCAGGCCTTCTCGGAAGCGGGAGCCTCGGGTACGGCGGCCGGAGACGTGTCGTCCGTACCTGGCGACGTGTCGTCCGTACCCGGAGACGTGCGAGACGTGTCGTCCGTACCCGGAGACGTGTCCTCCGTACCCGGAGACGTGTCGTTCGTACGACGCCTCCGCAGCGTCCAGAACACCGCCGTCCCCGCGACCACCGTGACGCCGACGCCGATCACGCCCGCGAGGCCGCCGGAGAGGCGCGTGTCGGTGATGTCCTCGACGCCGTAGTCGGCGAGGGGCGAGTCCGCGGTCGCGTGCTCCTCGGCCTTCTTGTCGATGCCCTTGTCGTGGGCGACCTTCTCCAGGCCGTCGGGGTCCGCCGAGGCGTAGAAGCTGACGAAGCCCGCGAGGACGAGGGAGGCGATGATGCCCGCGATCCAGACCGGGCGGGTGGAACGGGAGGCGGCGCGGGAGGCGGCGACCGGCGCTGGGGCCGGCGCGGAAGCCGGGGCGGACGCCGGGGCGGGCGCGTCCACCAGTTCACCGCCGACCCGCAGCTTCAGCCGCTGGGTCAGGCCCCGCGCCCCGTACACGAGGTCCGGTCGTACGGCGATGACGGCGCCGACCGTGAGCGCGGTGATCGCGGCCTCGCCGATGCCGATGAGGACGTGGACGCCGACCATCGCGGTGGCGACCTTGCCGATGGAGACGTCGGTCGTGCCCCCGATAGCGTAGATGAGGGTGAACGCGATCGCGGCGGCCGGCACGGACAGCAGCGCGGCGACGAAGGAGGCCACGGTGACGGAGCGGCGCCCGCGGGGCAGCACCTTCACCAGGCCGCGGAAGACGAGGTAGGCGACGACGGTCGTGACGATCGCCATGTCGGAGATGTTCACGCCGAGCGCGGTCAGGCCGCCGTCCGCGAAGAGCACGCCCTGCATGAGCAGGACGACGGAGACGCAGAGGACCCCGGTGAAGGGCCCGACGAGGATCGCGGCGAGCGCGCCGCCGAGGAGATGTCCGCTGGTCCCGGCCGCGACGGGGAAGTTCAGCATCTGCACGGCGAAGATGAAGGCCGCGACCAGACCGGCGAGCGGGGCGGTCCGCTCGTCCAGTTCGCGCCGGGCGCCCTTGAGGCTGACGGCGACGGCGCCCGCCGCGACGACCCCTGCGGCCGCGGAGACCGGGACATTGATGAACCCGTCGGGGACATGCATGCGCGCACTCCTGGGCAGGCGCCCTGAGAGGGCGGAAGGCTCGTGAACCGTTCAATGCTCGTGAACCGTTCAATGATAGGGCCTTCTTGCAAACGGTTTGCAAGAGCGCGGCTGTCCCGATTCGCCTACGCCGACCGCCAGGTCCACCAGGTCCACCCAAGGCCAAATTCCGCATATATGGGACATTGGTGAGGAAGTACCCGTAAGGATGAGGAGTTCAGCGATGTCCGCAGTCGAGCAGTACGCACGCGCCCACCTCGTCACGGACTCCTCCGAGGGCCACCGCGCCGTCCCCGTCGTCCTCCACTACGACGCGGAGGCCGACCCGCACGCGGTGCGGATCGGCCTCCCCGGCTCCCCTCATCGGGTCTTCTCCCGGCAGCTCCTGGAGCGAGGGCTCCGGGCGCCCGTGACCTCCGGCGACGTCCACGTATGGCCGTGCGGGCGGGTCCAGACGGTCGTGGAGTTCCACGAGGCGGACGGGGTGACGGTCGTGCAGTTCGACGCGTCGGCGCTGATCCGCTTCCTGCGCCGCACCCACGCGGCCGCCACCCCGGTCGCCCCTTGAGGTGTACGTGCATCTGACGCACGTCGTACGTACGTCAGATGCACGCCGTACGCACGTCAGACGCGGGCCGGGCCGTACGCACGTCAGATGCGCGCCGTACGCACGTCAGACGCGGGCCGGCTCCCGGTCCGGGGTCGCGTTCTTCTCCGCCGCCGTACGCAGCCCCTCGCCCTCGACGTCGACGTTCGGCAGCGCGCGGTCCAGCCACCTGGGCAGCCACCACGCCTTCTTGCCGAGCAGCGCGAGCACCGCGGGCACGAGCGCCATGCGGACGACGAACGCGTCGAAGAAGACCGCGATCGCGAGGCCGAAGCCGATCATCTTCACCATCTGCTCGCTGGAGCCGATGAAGCCCGCGAACACCGCGATCATGATGACGGCCGCGGCCGAGACCACCCGTGCCCCGTGCCGGAAGCCGGTCACGACCGCCTGGGCGGGGCGCTCCCCGTGGACGTACGCCTCCCGCATCCGCGTCACGAGGAACACCTCGTAGTCCATCGCGAGGCCGAAGACGACGCCCACCATGAAGATCGGCATCATCGACATGATCGGGCCGGTCTGCTCGACGCCGAAGAGCGAGCCGAGCCAGCCCCACTGGAAGACCGCGACGACCGCACCGAGTGCCGCGAGGACCGAGAGCAGGAAGCCGAGGGCCGCCTTGAGCGGGACGAGGATCGAGCGGAAGACGACGATCAGGAGCAGGAAGGCGAGCCCGACGACCAGGGCCAGATAGGGCAGCAGGGCGTCGTTGAGCTTCTGCGAGACGTCGATGTTCATGGCCGTGGTGCCGGTGACCATGATGTCGGCGCCGGAGTCGGACTTGATCTGCGCGCCGGTGTCGCGGATCGAGTGGACCAGGTCCTCGGTCTCGATGCCGCTGGGCTTGGAGGACGGGACGACGCTGATGATCGCGGTGTCTCCGGCCTTGTTGAGCATCGGCTGGGCGACGTTCTGGACGTCGTCGAGCTTGGAGATCGTCTTGGTGATCTCACCGGCCGCGGCCTTGGGGTTCTCGGCGCCCTTGAGGTCGCCGACGACCATCAGCGGACCGTTGAACCCGGGCCCGAAGCCGTCCGAGACCAGGTCGTACGCCTTGCGCTGGGTCGTGGACGTCGGCTGCGCGCCGTCGTCCGGCAGGCCGAGCTCCAGCTGCGAGACCGGGATGGCGGCGGCGCCGAGGCCGACGATGCCGACGAGCAGCACGGCGACCGGGCGGCGGACCACGAACCGGGCCCAGCGGGTGCCCATGTTCTCCTTCGCCTCGCCGGATGCTCCCGCGGCCTTCTTCTTGCCGCCGCCGAACAGCCTGCTCTTCTCCCCCATGGGGAGGACCCGCTTGCCCGCGTAACCGAGCAGCGCAGGGATGAGTGTGAGCGCGATGAGGACGGCGATGACGACCGTACCGGCCGCGGCGAAGCCCATCTTGGTGAGCATCGGGATGTTGACCACGGCGAGGCCGACGAGCGCGATGACCACGGTGAGTCCGGCGAAGACGACCGCGGAGCCCGCGGTGCCGACGGCCCTTCCCGCCGCCTCCTCGCGGTCGCGGCCGTCGGCGAGTTCGCCGCGGAAGCGCGAGACGATGAAGAGCGCGTAGTCGATGCCGACCGCGAGGCCGATCATCATGGCGAGCGTCGACGTGGTGGTGCCGAGGTCGAGGGCGTTGGCGAGCGCGGTGATGGACGAGACGCCGATGCCGACGCCGATCAGCGCGGTGATCAGGGGCAGTCCGGCCGCGATCAGCGAGCCGAAGGTGATGACGAGGACGACCGCCGCGATCGCGATGCCGATGATCTCGGTGGAGCCGGTCTCGGGCATGGCCTGCAGCGCGTCGCCGCCCACCTCCACCGTGAGCCCGGACTCGCGCGCGTCGTCGGTGGTCTTCTCCAGCGCGTCGCGGTCCTCGTCGGACAGCTCCATCGAGGAGACCTTGTACGAGACGGCGGAGTACGCCGTCGAGCCGTCCTTGCTGACCGTCCTGGTCGCGAAGGGGCTGTCCGCGCGGGCCACCTGGTCCGAGCCCGACTTGATGGCCTTGATGGTCTTCTCGATCTCGGCCTTGTTGGCCTTGTCGGTGACCTTCTCGCCGTCCGGCGCCTTGAAGACGACGCGGGCGCTCGCCCCGTCCGCGCTGGCCTCGGGGGCCCGCTTCTCCAGCAGGTCGAAGGCCTTCTGGGCCTCCGTGCCGGGTATGGAGAAGCTGCTGGAGGCGGCGGTGGGCGCCGACGCCGCGCCGACTCCGGCGAGCGTCAGGAGCGCCACCCATATGAGGGCGACGAAGTGGCGTCGCCTGAAGGCGAGTTTGCCGAGTTTGTAGAGGAAAGTGGCCACGAGGGCGTACTCCCGGTCAGGTCGTGGTGTCCGGATTGGGCAGGGGGAATCAGCCCGACGACTTGAGCGGTGGCGTCAGGTGCGGGGGTGGGGAGAGGGGCGGGGAGAGGGGTGGGTCAGATGCCGAGAGCGGGGAGGATCACGGCATCGATGTAGGAGGCGAGGAAGTCGCGGTCGACCGGGCGGTCCTCGATGAGGTCCCGGGCCACGAAGGCGCCGACCATCATGTGGACGGCGAACTTCAGCGCCGGATTGTCCGCGGCGATCTCGCCGCGGTCCACCGCTCTGCGCAACAGGTCGTTGAGGCCGGTGAGCTCCGGCTCGATGAGCAGGTTCCGCAGTGCCTGGTGGAGTTCGGGGTTGTCGTGGACGGCATGGAACAGGCCCCGCATCAGCGCGGCGTCCTTCTCCATCTGGCAGTCGTCCGAGCGGGCCACCATCTCGTACAGGTCGCCGCGCAGCGAGCCGGTGTCGATGTCCGCGAGGGACACCGGCTTGTCGTGCCGCAGCGCCTTGGCGATCAGCTCCGGCTTGCTCCCCCACTGGCGGTAGAGGGTGGCCTTGCTGGAGCGGGTGCGGGCGGCGACGGCGTCCATGGTGAGGGCGTCGTAGCCGACCTCGCGGAGCAGGTCGAGCACGGCCTCGTACAGCTCGGCCTCGCGCTCCGGTGTGATCCGGCTGCGTCGTGTCGGTGCCGCTTCCGTCATGATCTCCACCTCCTCCGGGTGCCCCGGTCGCCGCGTACGAAACGGTTTCGTACGCCATGACTGTACGCCGCCCGCCTAACGAAACGAAACCGTTTCGTACGTGTGCTGCATCACGTGCCCGCCCGCGTCACGTGCCCGCCCGCGTCACGTGCCCGGCCCGCGTCACGTGCCCGGCCCGCGCTGCATCACGTGCCCGGCCCGCGCTGCATCACGTGCCCGGCAGAAGTTGCCGCAGCCCCCGGAGCGGAAAAGCATGGACAGGTGACCGACGCGCGCGACGATGCCCAGGACGACCACGCCGACCACGCCTACCTGCGTTTCCCGCACCTCAGCGGCGACCGCCTCTGTTTCGCGGCCGAGGACGATCTGTGGGTGGCGCCCCTCACCCCGGAAGGCACCCCCGCCGGCCGGGCCTGGCGGCTCACCGTCGACCGGACGAAGGTGAGCCATCCCCGCTTCTCACCGGACGGCCGCCACATCGCGTACACGACCTGGCGCAGCCTCGACCCGGAGATCCATCTGGCGCCGGTGGGCGGCGGGCCCTCGCGCCGCCTTACCTACTGGGGCAGCACCGACACCCGGGTCTGCGGCTGGTCCCCCGACGGCGACATCCTCGCCGTCTCCTCGCACGGCGAGCCCTTCTCGCACCTCTGCTGGGCCTACAGCGTGCCCCTCGACGGCTCCCCCGGCGGCAAACTGCCCTGGGGTCCGGTCTGGGACATCGCCGTCACCGACTCGCTCGCCGACAGCGACTGCGATCGCAAGACGCTGCTTCTCACCGGCAAGCCTCCGCACGAACCCGCCGCCTGGAAGCGGTACCGGGGCGGCGCGACGGGCCGCCTGTGGGTGCACGGCGAGCAGATCCTCGCCGACCTCGACGGACACCTGGACTCCCCCATGTTCGTGTCCGGGCGCATCGCCTTCCTCTCCGACCACGAAGGCGTCGGCAACCTCTACTCCTGCCTGCCCGACGGCTCCGACCTGCGCCGCCACACCGACCACGACACCTTCTACGCCCGGCACGCGGCCGCCGACGGCACCCGCGTCGTCTACCAGTGCGCGGGCGACATCTGGCTCGTCGACGACCTCGCGGCGGACTCCGTGCCGCGCCGGCTCGACGTGCGGCTCGGCGGGCCGCGCGCCGGACGGCGGGTCTACCAGGTGCCGGCCGCACAGCACCTCGACGCGCTCTCCGTGGACGCGACGGGCCGGGCCAGCGCCGTCGTCGTACGCGGCTCCCTCTACTGGCTCACCCACCGGGACGGCCCGGCCCGCACCATCACCGACACCCCGGGCGTGCGGGTCCGCCTCCCCGAGATGCTCGGCACCGGCGGGCAGGTCGCCTATGTCACCGACGCCGAGGGCGAGGACGCCGTCGAGATCGCCTATCTGCCGCGGGCCAGCGGCGCCCGCGAACCCCGCAGGCTGGCGAGCGGGCGGCTCGGCCGCGTCCAGGAGCTGGTGGCCGACCGCGACGGCGAACGCCTCGCCATCGCCTCGAACGACGGCCGGCTGCTCCTCGTCGACACCGCGGAGGACTCCGACGGCGAGGTCACCGAGCTGATCCGGTCCGTCAACGGACCCGTCCGCGACCTCGCCTTCTCCCCCGACGGCTGCTGGCTGACCTGGTCGCACCCCGGCATCGGCCGCTCCCTGCGCCAGATCAAGCTGGCGCGCATCGCGGGCCCCGGCATGCGCGCGATCGTCGACGTCACCAACGGGCGCTTCGAGGACGAGAACCCCGTCTTCACCCGCGACGGCCGCTATCTCGCCTTCCTCTCCTGGCGCGGCTTCGACCCCGTCTACGACGTGCACACCGGTGACCTGTCCTTCCCGCTCGGCTGCCGCCCCTACCTCGTACCGCTGTCCTCGGCGACGCCGTCCCCCTTCGCGCTGCTGCCCGACGGGCGCCCGGTGGCGGGCGGCCTCGACCCCGCCGACGGCGCCGGGGGCGACGGCACCACGACGGTGGAGGTCGAGGGGCTCGCGTCCCGGGTCACGCCGTTCCCGGTCGCCGCGTCGAAGTACTCGGCGCTGCAGCCCGTCAGCGGCGGCGGCCTGGTCTGGCTGCGCTGGCCGATCTCGGGCGCGCTCGGCGAGACCTTCGTCAACCCCGCCGACACCTCGGGCCGCCCCACCCTCGAATACTTCAACATCGCCAAGGCCAAGAAGTCCCAGCTCGTCGACCACCTCGACTGGTTCGCGCTCAGCGGCGACGGCTCGCGGCTCGTGGTCGTCGACGAGGGCGACCTGAGCGCCGTGCCCTCCACCGAGCAGGGCGACCTCGACACGACGGTCTGGATCGACCTGCGCCGCATCCTCCACGAGGCCGACCCGGCCGCCGAGTGGCGCCAGGCGTACGAGGAGGCGGGCCGCGTCATCCGCGCCTACTTCTGGGACCCCGGGATGTCCGGCATCGACTGGGACGGGGTGCTCGCGCAGTACCGGCCGCTGGTCGAACGCGTCGCCTCCCCCGACGAGTTCGCGGACCTGCTCCGCGAGGTACTCGGCGAACTGGGCACCTCGCACGCGTACGTCTCCGCCGCCCGCCGCAACGAGGGCCCACCGCACTACCAGCGCGCCATGGGCCTGCTCGGCGCCAACCTCGTGCACCGGGACGGCGGCTGGATGATCAAGCGCATCCTGCCCGGCGAGTCCTCCGACTCCAAGGCTCGCTCACCGCTGGCGGGCGCGGGCATCAGGGAAGGCGCGATCCTCACGCACATCGACGGCCGGCCGGTCGACCCGGTCACCGGCCCCTTCCCCCTGCTCGCGGCGGCGGGCGGCACGACCGTCGAGCTCACCTTCGAGCCCGCGGAGGGTGCCGGGGTCGGCGCCACGGAGGGCACCAAGGAGGGCGAGGGCAGGCCCCGCCGGGTCGCGATCGTCCCCCTCGTCAACGAACGCCCCCTGCGCTACCAGGACTGGGTGGCCAAACGCCGGGAAGTGGTCCGGGAGTTGAGCGGCGGCAAGTGCGGCTACCTGCACATCCCCGACATGGGCGGCTCGGGCTGGGCCCAGTTCAACCGGGACCTGCGCCTGGAGGTGGACCGGCCCGCCCTGATCGTGGACGTGCGCGGCAACGCGGGCGGCCACATCAGCGAACTGGTCATCGAGAAGCTGACGCGCAAGATCCTCGGCTGGGACCTGACGCGGAACGCCCAGCCGGTGTCGTACACCTCGAACGCGCCCCGCGGCCCGGTGGTGGCCCTCGCCGACGAGGCGACGTCCTCCGACGGCGACATGATCACAGCGGCGTTCAAGCTGCTCGGGCTCGGTCCCGTCGTGGGGCAGCGCACCTGGGGCGGTGTGGTCGGCATGACCGGGCGGCACGCGCTCGGTGACGGCACGGTGATCACGGTGCCGATGAACGCGGGCTGGTTCGACGCGTACGGCTGGGGCGTGGAGAACCACGGCGTCAGCCCCGACCTCGACGTCCTGCGGACACCGCTGGACTGGGCGGAGGGGCGGCACGCCCAACTCGACGACGCGGTACGGCTCGCGCTGGACCTCCTGGAGCAGAACCCGGCGGTCCCGCCGCCCGACTACTCGGACGCCCCGGACCGCAGCAGGCCCCCTCTGCCGCCCCGGCCGTGACCACACCCCTGACCTGGCCGCATGATCGAAATGCGAAGAACGCCCGCCCGTGTAAATCTGATCGAGGCCCCATCCCCCACCCAACAACGGGAGTGAACCGCATGGGCATCAAGGACCAGTTCCAGGACAAGGCTCAGGACCTCGCCAACAAGGCCAAGGACGGCATGGGCGACAAGAGCGACGAGGCGCGCGACCGCGCCTCGCAGGCCCAGGACGAGGCGAGTGAGCGGTCCTCGCAGGCCCAGGAGCAGCGGGACAAGTTCGACCGGGACTACGACGCCTGACATCGAGCTCGCACGCATGAGGCCCCCGGGACGCCGGGGGCCTCATGCGGTGGCAGGGACGTCAACTCCCCGCGCGGGCCGCCTCGTCCGCCGAGCCGCCCGCCCCGACCAGCCCGGTCGACACGGTGCCGAGCCGCGGCTCGAAGCGCTTCATCTCCCGCTGGCCGACCGCCCCGATGACCGAGGGCAGATAGCCGCGAATGCCCTGCATGCCGCGCAGCCACCACTGCGCGTACACATGGCTTGAGCGCCGCTCGATGCCCGCCACGATCCGGTCCACGGCGGGACCCAGCGGGTACGTCTTGTTGGACGGCCACGGCAGCCGCTGCCGCAACTCCCGCATCACGTCGTCCTGGTCGGCGCCCCGCACCATGTCCGTGTCGGTCCATGACAGATAGCCGACACCGACCTTGACGCCCTTGTAGCCGACCTCGGCCCGCAGCGCGTGCGCGTACGCCTCGACGCCCGACTTCGACGCGCAGTACGCCGTCATCATCGGCGCCGGGGTGATCGCGGCGAGCGAGGCGATCTGCAGCAGATAGCCGCGGCTCTCCATGAGGACGGGCAGGAAGGCCCGGCCCGTCACCGCGCTGCCTATGAGGTTGACCTCGATGACGCGGCGCCACGCGTCCGGGTCGGACTCCAGGAAGGGCCCGCCGCTCGCCACGCCCGCGTTGGCGACGACGATGTCGACCTTGCCGAAGTGCTCCTTCACCTCCTGGGCGACGCGCGCCATCGCCTCGTGGTCGGTGACGTCCGCGTGCCAGTGCGCGGACTCGGTGTGCAGCCGCGCCGACACCTGCTTCAGCTCGTCCGGCTCCAGGCCGACGAGCGCGACCTTCGCGCCGCGCGCCGAGAGCTTTCGCGCGAGCAGCTCACCGACTCCGCGCGCCGCACCCGTGACGACCGCGACCTGACCCTCCAGGCTGACCCTGCTCATGCGCTCTCCTCGACCTGTACGTACGTTCCGACGAGTTGCCTGATCCGTCCTGTGACGGCCTCCGGCGCCTCGATGGGTGTCATGTGTCCGACGCCGGTCAGCTCGGTGAGCCCCAGGCACTCCGGCAGCGCGGCCGCGATCCGGCGGGCGTGCACGACGGGCGTGAGCCGGTCGGCCGTTCCGGCGATGACGGCGGTGGGAACCTTCAACTCGCTCACTTCTACGTCGAGTTGCAGGGCGTCCAGCACGTGCGACCAGCCGTGCCGCACGACTCGCGGGCACGCGTGCACGATCCGCGCGCAGGCGTCGACCTTGTCCGGCGACGCGCCGGGGCCCATCGTCGCGTACTTGAGGACGCGCTTGGCCAGCGGCGTGACGGGGCCGAGCGGCGCGCGCGAGCCGAGCACCGACCGCGTGACGCGGGTGCGTGCGCGCCCGGCCCGCAGCAGCGGCACCACCATCGCCTCGGCGACGAGGGACGAACTCCCCGTGCTGCACAGCAGGACGGCGGCCGCGTGCTCCCTGACCTTGTCCCGGCCGCCCGCCGCCATGAGCGTCATGCCGCCCATGGAGTGCCCGACGAGCACGGCCTTCTCGCCCGGCGCGAGCGTCGCGGCGAGGACCGCTTCGAGGTCGTCGGCGAGCGCCCGCGTGCTGTACCCGTCGGCGGCCGCGGGCGCGCCGCTTCGCCCGTGGCCCCGCTGGTCGTAGGCGATGACGCGGTGGTCGGCGGCGAGGTCGCGTATCTGCGCGGCCCAGAACGCCGTCGAGCAGGTCCAGCCGTGCGCGAGCACGACGGCGGGCGCCCCTTCGGGGCCGTGCACCTCGACGTGGACGAGGGCGCCGTCGGCGGAGACCGCGGTCAGTTCCCGCGTGGCGGGGCTCATGCGCCCGCCTCGACCTTCTCCGTACGGGAGTCCGGCGCGGCCTCCGGCGGCTTCGGGGCGCGCAGCACCTCGTACTCGGAGAGGTCGACCCGGCGCGTCGCCGCCCGGAACTCGGTGGTCGTGCCGGGCCAGACCGTCGTGTTGACGCCGTTCTCGTCGAGGTACCAGCTGTTGCAGCCGCCGGTGTTCCACACCGTGCGCTTCATCCGCTCCTGCACCCGGTGGTTCCAGGCGCTCACGGCGTCGGGCCGGGCGGCGAGGGCGGCGCGGCCTCCCCCAGTGCCTCGAGGGCCCGGGGGGAGCCTCAGGACGTCCAGCTGCCGCAGGTAGTCGGCCATGTAGTTCAGCTGCGACTCGATCATCAGGATCATGGAGGAATTCCCGAGCCCGGTGTTCGGGCCGATGATCGTCATCCAGTTGGGGAAGCCGGCCGCGGTCGCGCCGCGCAGCGCGTTCATGCCGCCCTTCCAGCTCTCCATGAGCGTCTGGCCCTCGTCGCCCACCACGCGCTCGGCGATCGGCATGTCCGTGACGTGGAAGCCGGTGCCGAAGATGATCGCGTCGACCTCGGTCTCCGTGCCGTCGGCGGCGACCACGGTGTTGCCGCGCACCTCGGTCAGACCGCTGGCGACGACGTCCACATTGGGCTTGGCGAGCGCCGGATAGTAGGTGTTGGAGAGCAGGATGCGCTTGCAGCCGATGCGGTACGTGGGCGTCAGCTTGGCCCGCAGCGCCGGATCCTTGATGGCCCGGTACATGTTGCGCTTGGCGATCTGCTCGACCATGCCGAGCTCGTTGGGCCGCTTGGTGAACGCCTGGACCTGGAGCTCCCGGATGCCCCACAGGATGCCGCGCCGGGCCTGGGTGGTGAACGGCAGCTGCTTGTGGAGCCAGCGCTCGGCGCCGGTGATGGCGCGGTCGGCGCGCGGCATCACCCAGGGGGGCGTGCGCTGGAAGAGCGTGAGCTTGCCGACCCGCTTCTGGATCTCGGGCACGATCTGGATGGCGGAGGCGCCGGTGCCGATCATCGCGACGCGCTTGCCGCGCAGGTCGTAGTCGTGGTCCCAGCGGGCCGAGTGGAAGACCTTGCCGGGGAAGGTGTCGATGCCCGGGATGTCGGGGGTCTTGGGGTCGGAGAGCGGCCCGGTGGCGGAGACGACGACGTCGGCGCTGTAGCTGCCGTTGCTGGTCTCGATCTCCCAGCGCAGCTGGTCGGCGTCCCAGCTCATCAGCTTGACCTCGGTGTTGAGGCGCAGATGCGAGCGCAGCCGGAACGTGTCGGCGACGTGCTCCAGGTACTCCTGGATGTGCTCCTGACCGGAGAAGGTGCGCGGCCAGTCGGGGTTGGGCGCGAAGGAGAACGAGTACAGGTGCGAGGGCACGTCGCAGGCGCAGCCCGGGTAGCTGTTGTCCCGCCAGGTGCCGCCCACCGCGCCCGCGCGCTCCAGGACGACGAAGTCGGTGATGCCCTCGCGGCGCAGCCGCACGGCGGCACCGAGGCCGCCGAAGCCGGATCCGATCACCGCCACCCGAACGTGCTCGTGCTCTGTCATTCCGCCGCCTCCCGGAAGTACCTGAACCCTGCCAGTGTCTACTGGCGCAATTGGGAGCGTAAGGCAGTCGCGTACTCATGGGTAGGGGTCCGGCGGGGGAAAGTTACCGGCGGTACCACCAGCTGCCGTCCGGGCGACCACCGACCACCGCCCGGATAGGCTTCCCCACGTGGCAGACGAACGAGAAGGCGGCGGACACGGGAGCACACCGGACGGCGGCGTACGCGAGTTCCGCATGGACGCGCTGGCCAGGGAGGCCGGCATCACCGTGCGCACCGTCCGCTTCTACCGCGAGCGCGGCCTCATCCCGCCACCGCGCCGCGAGGGCCGCATCGCCTGGTACGACGAACACCACCTGGCCAGACTGCGCACCATCGCCGCCCTCCTGGAGCGCGGCCACACCCTCAACGGCATCGCCGAACTCGCCGACGCCTTCGAGAAGGGCCGCGACGTCGGCGAGCTCCTCGGCTTCGGCGAGCCGACCGAGGAACAGCCGGTCCGCCTCACCCCCGAGGAGCTCGCCGACCACTTCGCGGGCGAGGTCACCCCGGAGAACCTGGTCGCCGCACTGGACCTCGGCTACCTCGGCACCGACGGCGACGAACTCGTCCACATCAGCCGCCGCCTGCTCGACGCGTCATCCACCCTCGTGCGCAAGGGAGTTCCGCTCGCCGCGGTCCTGGAGGCGGGACAGCTCGTACGCGAACACGCGGACGCCCTCGCGGAGTTGTTCATCACGGTCATGCGCACCCACACGCCCGACACCGCGGAAGTGGACATCGAGCAGCTGCGCCCGCTCGCCAAGAGCGTGGTCGAGGCCGAGCTCTCCATGGCCCTGGACCGACGCCTCAAGAAGCCCTGAGCGAGACTTCAGCGCGGCAGCCACCAACGCGCCTTGTAGATCCCGCCGTTCACCAGCTTGTAGTCGCTCTCGGGCCGGTGCACGCTCACCGTCGTGGTCCACCACGTCTCTTCGAGCCCGCTCTCCGGCACGGTGGTCAGGACCTGCCCGGTGCGCGGGTCGTCGCCGACGGCCTTCACCGACTTCCGCGAGATCGCCTCGTGCCCGGCGAAGTCCCGCACGAACACCCCGCTCCGCGTCTCGTACTGGAAGACCGCGGCGCTGGTCGTCACCCACAGCCGCCCGCGCCGCCCGGCGACCGGGAACAGATCGTGCCCGCCCGGCGCCTTGCCCGGCGTGCCCACCGGCAGCCCGACCGCGGACCGCCGCGCCAGCGTGGGCCGCGCGGCCGTACCGCCCACCGTGTACGACACCAACTCGTCGTCACCGACGGCCCACAGCGCCCTGGCCTCGTCGTCCCAGTGCAGCCCGTGCGCGCCCTTGAGCTCCGCCTCCGCGTACCGCGTGGCCCGCGGCCCCCGCGACGCCGCGTACAGCCGCACCCGCGCACCGGTGCTGCACGCGACGGCCACGTTGCCGTCGGGCAGGATCTCGGCGCTGTGCGGATTGAACAGGTCGTCACCGGGACCTATCGCCGTGCCCCAGTACCGCCTGCCCGACGGATGCTCGACGACGGCCACGAAGCCGAACGACGCCGTCGTCAGGACGTACGTGCGCCGCCGGTGCACCCGCACCTTCGCCTCGCACGGATACAGCCAGCTCTCCTCGGGCCGCAGATCCGCGTACCGCTTGTCGCCGAGCGGCGAGAACTGCCAGCGCACCACGGACGGCTCGGCGGCCGGGTCCCAGACGCGGCGCCGCGGGTCCAGCACGAGGAGACGCCTGCTCGCCTGCTCGGTCAGCAGAACGGGCGGCGTCCCGACGGGAACCCCGCCGGCGCCACCCGTCCCGTACGCCTTGTGCGCTCCGTACGTCCGCTGCGCTCCGTACGCCTGAGCGGTGGGCAGTGCCGCCGTGATCCCGGCACCCGCCGCACCCAGCACGACAGCACGTCTTGAAGGCCTGGCCGACACGGAGTACCCCCGAATCCACGGCGGATGGTCATGTACGCGACCGCAATCTGCCATGGCCCGCGGGCCCGGGACAGTCTTCTACCGGACTTTGTGCCGTGTCCCGCCGTCGACCACCCGCCTGGAGGAGGACCCTTCAGCCGGAGGAGGTCCTGGAGCCGGAGGAGGCCTACAGGTCGTAGACCACCGTCACGGGCGCGTGGTCGCTCCACCGCTCGCCGTGGCTCGCGGCCCGCTCCACGTACGCCTTCACCGCGCGCTCGGCGAGGCCCGCCGTCGCGACGTGGTAGTCGATGCGCCACCCCGTGTCGTTGTCGAAGGCGCGCCCGCGGTAGGACCACCACGAGTAGGGGCCCTCGACGCCCGGGTGCTGCGCCCGCACGACGTCCTCGTACTCCGCGAAGACCTCGTCCATCCAGGCGCGCTCCTCGGGCAGGAACCCGGAGTTCTTCTTGTTGCCCTTCCAGTTCTTGAGGTCGGCCTCGCGGTGGGCGATGTTCCAGTCGCCGCAGACGACGACGTGCCGCCCCTCGGCGGCGGCCCGCACCTTGAGCTCCTTCAGGTACGCGAGGAACTCCCCCATGAACCGCACCTTCTCGTCCTGCCGCTCGGTGCCGACCTCACCGGAGGGCAGATACAGGCTGGCCACCGTGACGCCCGGCAGATCGGCCTCCACATAGCGGCCGCTGCCGTCGAACTCCGCCGACCCGAAGCCGACCCGCACCCGGTCCGGCTCACGGCGCGTGTACAGCGAGACGCCGGCGCGCCCCTTGGCGGCGGCGGGCGCGTGCACGACGTGCCAGCCCTCGGGCGCCCGCACCTCCTCGGGCAACTGGTGCTCCTCGGCACGCACCTCCTGGAGGCACACCACGTCGGCCGTGGTCTCGCCGAGCCACTCCACGAAGCCCTTCTTGGCGGCGGCCCGCAGGCCGTTCACATTCACGCTGGTCACAGTGAGCATCCCGGCACGATACCGGCACACTGGACGATGCCACCCCACCCGTTACGCATAGAAGTACGATGGAGCGCATGGATATCCAGTCTCGGGACGCCGCCACCGACGCCGCCACCCAGGCCGCCACCGCCCCCGCCCAGGGCAGCGCCCCCGCCCAGGGCACCATCCCCGCCCAGACCCGTCGGGCCCCCATCCCCGTCCACGTGCGGACCGTCACCTTCGCGCACCCCGACGCGGTCCGCCTCAACGACCGCGTCCAGCTCGAATACGCGGAGCGCTACGGCGACGAGGGCGACGTCACCCCTCTCGACCCCACGATGTTCGAGCCACCGCGCGGCCTCTACCTCATCGCGTACGACGAACACGGCACCCCGCTCGCGACGGGCGGCTGGCGCAGCATGGACGAGAACGGGGAGGGCTACGAGAACGGCGACGCCGAGCTGAAGCGCATGTACGTCACTCCGGAGGCCCGCGGCCTGGGCCTCGCCCGCCGCATACTCGCGGCCCTGGAGGACGACGCGAAGGCGGCGAACCGTACCCGCATGGTCCTGGAGACGGGCACGAAGCAGCCGGAGGCGATAGCCCTCTACCTCTCCAGCGGCTACACCCCCGCCCCAGCGAAGTTCGGCCACTACCGCTTCGACGACCTGAGCCTCTGCTACGCGAAGCCCCTGTAGCCCTGGCCGCGCGCCCCTACCCCCGTACGGCCGACCGCAGATCGAACTCGGCCAGCGCGCCGCCCCCGGCCGGATTGCTGAACCGCAGCCCGGCGTGCAGCACCTGCGCCTGCCCCTGCGCGATCGTCAGACCGAGGCCGAGCCCCACGCCCTTCTCCCCGCACCCGCTCCGGAACCGCTGCGGCCCTCCGGACAGCAGGGACTCCGGAAATCCGCTCCCGGAGTCCCGCACCCGCACCACCCCGCCGTCGACCTCCACCACCACCGGCGCCGCCCCGTGCCGCAGCGCGTTGCTGACGAGGTTGGCGACCACCCGCTCCACCCGCCGTGGGTCCGTCACCACTTCCGCGTCCCGCACGACGTCCACCGTCACGCCCGCCGCCCCCGCGGCCCCGGTCGCCGCCGACCTGCGCACCAGCGCCCCCAGATCGCACGCCTCGGCCGCGACCTGCTCCCCCGCCCCGTCGAGCCGCGCCACCTCGATGACGTCGTCGACGAGCTCGCGCAGCCGCCCGGCGGACTCCCGCACCAGCTCGGAGGGGCGCCCCGGCGGCAGCAGTCCGGCCGCCGTCACCATGCCTGCGACCGGCGTGCGCAGTTCGTGCGCGATGTTCGCCGTCACCTCACGCTCCGCCTGCAACCGCGCGGCGAGCGCGTCGGCCATGGTGTTCACGGCGGCCGCGAGCTGGGTGATCTCGTCCTTCCCGTGCAGCGGGAGCCGCGCCGTCAGATCTCCCTCCGCGATGCGCTGCGCCGCCCGCGCCTTCGCCGTGAGGCGCCGCCCGAGCCGCGTGGCGACGAGCAGCCCCGCCAGACAGGCGAGCGCCGTCCCGAAGCCCCCGGAGATCCACAGCACCCGGTCCAGATCCCGTACGGTCTCCGCCTCCCTGTCGTAGGGGCGCTTCAGCGCGACGACCTCCTTGCCGTACTTGCTCGCGGCCCACATCTGCGGCACCCGCCCGCTGCGGTCCAGGTAGACACCCCACCGTCCGTTGGCCACGGCCCCCGCGAGCGGGCCCGGCAGGTCGACGGGGTCGATGAGGGTGCGGTCCCCGTCGATCCCGGCGGCGTGGTCCTGCACGGCGGTCTGCAGCCGGTCCCCGATCTGGCTGCGCGCGGCCGCGTACTGCGCCTCGACGGTGCGATGGTGCACGAGGAGGCCCATCACGACGGACACCACGGCCGCGGTGCCCGCGATGGCGATACCGATCTTCGTGCGCAGTCCCATGCCGCTCCCGCTCCCCGCGCCCTCAGAGATCCGGGACCGAAAGCCGGATTCCCTGGAACTGCACGTTCACCGCCGCCGCGGGCAGCTCCTCCGGCTTTTCCGGCTCGACGGTGGCCCGCCGGTAGTACGCCCCGCGCTCCTGCCGCTCCAGACCGCTGAGCTTCAGCGTCGCGTCGTACGGCCGCTCGCCGCACCCTGGCCGGCACCACGGGCCGCTGAGCTTCCCGCCGGCCCGCGCGGTCGGGCCGCCCCAGTCCCGCCAGCTCAGCTCCGCGAGCACGACGTACTCGGTGAGTTCCACCGACGTCGGCTGCTGCAGCGGCCGACCGGTCACGTCGGCGAGATAGACGGGCCCGGCCACCCGCGAGGGCCGCAGCGCGGGTCCCTCGACCCGCAGCCCGCGCGGCTCGGCGGAGCACCCGCTCACCAGTACGGCGGTCAGCGCGGCGCCGCAGAGAACGGCGCCCCTCAGAGGGGACGACATGGATCAAATGTATCCAGAGAGACCTGAAACACACGCCCCTGCACACGCCCGCGTCGTACGGCGAGGGCAACGCAAAGATCCCGCCCAGTTCGATGAACTGGACGGGATCTCATGTGCAGTGGACCTGAGGGGATTCGAACCCCTGGCCCCCTCGATGCGAACGAGGTGCGCTACCGGACTGCGCCACAGGCCCTTGCAACGAGTGAAACTCTAGCATCCCCATCCGGGTGCTCGGAAATCCGATCCCGGCCCACTCCTGGCTGGTCAGCCGGGGGGGACCTCACGGTGTGTCACTCGTTGGCCGCGCGCGGCCGGTCGCCGTCCTCGTACTGGTCGAAGAGCGGCGTGCGGCCGCGCTCGCGAGCACGCCGCGCGGACGCCGCCCGGCGCTTGTCGCTGCGCCCGCCGCCCGCGTCGGCGCCCTCGGCACCGTCTATGTCGCCGGGACCCGCGGCCTGCTGCTCGTGCTCGGCGGCCGGTTCCGCCGTGCTCGACCGCACGGAGCTCCAGACGTCGGGCGCGCCCAGGTCGACGCTGCCGGTGGCGCGCGGGGCGACCGGCGCGGTCACGTACGTCGGCAGCGGGACCGGGACCGGGTCCCAGCTGTCGCCGCGGCCAGGTCCGTGCTGCCGCTCGCGCTGCTGGTCGACCCACTCGGCGTGGTCGGTCTGCTCGACGAGGGCGCGGCGGTCCGCGGCGAGTGCGGAGAGCCCGGTCTCCGTCCCGGGGGCGGCTCCCTCCTCCGCCGTCCCGTCGGCGACGTGCTCCGCGCCCGCGGGCCTGCGCCGCGGCTGGCGTTCGCGCAGCCGCTGCGCGGCGGCCTCGGCGCGGCGCCGGTCCATCGTGTAGGTGTACCGGCGCCGCTCCTGGCCGCGCAGATAGACGATGTAGGCGCTGAGGAGCACGGCGGGCCCGGCGGGCGCCCACAGGAAGGCGAGCCCGCCGACCGCGGCGACGACCGTGCCGGCCGTGAAGGCGAGGAAGAGGAGCACCGTCGTACGGCGGCGCCGGGCGAGCACCTTGACGCGCCGGGCGCGCGCGGCGGCCTCCGCCGACGCGGCGCGCTGTGCGGGCGTCGCCCTGGCCGGGTCCTTGGCGGGGGGCTGGGCGCGGGGGGCCGGTGCGGGTTCGCGGGCGGGTTCCCGCTGGGGCTCGCGGGCGGGTTCTCGCTCGGGCTCGCGCTCCCGCTCGCGTTCGGGTTCGCGCTCCGCCCGGGGGATCGCCGGGTCGGTCAGGGGCGCGACGAAGGACCGGACGTCCACCGAGCCGGTGATGCCGTCCGGGTCGTCGAGCGACTCCCCTTCCTCGGGCGAGCGCGCTTGCAGGTCCTTGGCGTATCGGCGCTCCATCCCCGCCCGTCCGGACAGCAGCCGGATGGCGGTGCTGAAGCGTTCCGTCGGACGGGCTTCGTTCAGCTCGTCCTGCCTACGGAGCCACATCGGCACCAAGTAGGCGGCCCAGGCCCCGACGATGACTGCGTAGATGAGGCCGCTGCTGCTCACGCTCACACGGTAGAGGGGTTTGCATGAGGCCATCTGCCAATTGCGCCGGTGTGTCGCACGATCTGGCTGATATCTCGAACTTTTTTTGTGACTGGTGCGATCAACGGGGCGCCGACAGCGTGAAATTAATGCCTGAGACAAGTCTCATACTCGCCGAGGACGGTCTTTCAGCGATCAATTCGAACATTTATTTCATTAACGCGCGGTGGGTACGGCCTAAGCCGTGTGCCGAGGTCGTGCCTGGTGCCAGCGGCGCAACAACCCTTCCGGCACCTCCTCGGCGGTGAGCGCGAAGACGAGATGATCGCGCCACGCACCGTCGATGTGCAGATACCGCGGCCGGAGACCCTCCTCGCGGAATCCGAGTTTCTCCACGACCCGTCGACTCGGCGTGTTCTCGGGGCGAATACAGACCTCGATACGGTGCAGCCCGACCGAGCGGAAGCAGTGGTCGACGGCGAGCGCCACGGCGGTCGGCATGACCCCGCGGCCCGCGACGGACTCGTCGACCCAGTACCCGACGTGCCCCGAACACATCGATCCCCAGGTGATCCCGGCGACCGTCAACTGCCCCACGAGACGGCCCTGGTACTCGATGACGAACGGCAGCATCCGGCCCGCGCCCGCCTCCGCCCGCAGATGCCGGACCATCTGGCGGTACGTGGGGCGGTGCACGACCGGGCCGCTGGGGGTGGGCGGCGGGATCGTCGCCTCCCAGGGGCGCAGCCAGTCGCGGTTGCGCCGGTTGACCTCGCGCCAGGCCCGTTGGTCACGCATCTTTATGGGACGGAGGGCGACATCGCCGTCCGTCAGCTCGACGGGCCAGGAGGAGCCGTTCAGCTCACACCCCCTGCGGGCTGGGATGGTCGCCGCCCCGCAGCTGGTCGACGGCGTGCCTCAGCAGCGGCTCCAGGACGGCGAGTCCGTCGCGTACGCCTCCGGTGGAGCCGGGCAGGTTCACGATGAGCGTCCGGCCCACGACACCGGCGAGGCCACGCGAGAGCACGGCGGTGGGGACCTTGTCCCTGCCGTACGCGCGAATCGCCTCCGCGATGCCCGGCACCTCGTGGTCGATGACGCGGCGGGTGGCCTCGGGGGTGCGGTCGGTGGGCGAGATGCCGGTGCCGCCGGTGGTGAGGATGACGTCGTAGCCGGCCTCGGCGCCCGCGCGCAGGGCCTGTTCGACAGGGTCGCCGTCGGGGACGACCTGGGGGCCTTCGACGGCGAAGCCGAGCGCGGTCAGGCCCTCGGCGAGGATCGGGCCGCCCTTGTCGGCGTAGACGCCCGCGGCGGCGCGGTTCGAGGCGGTGACGACGAGCGCGCGGTACCCCTCGCTCATGCCCGCGCTCCTTCCCGGCTCCACGTCCCCGACTTGCCGCCGGTCTTCTCCTCGACGCGTACGTCCGTGATGACGGCGCCCTTGTCGACGGCCTTGACCATGTCGACCACCGTGAGGGCGGCGACGCTCACCGCGGTGAGGGCCTCCATCTCGACGCCCGTACGGTCCGTCGTCTTCACCGTGGCGAGGATCTCGACGGCGTCGTCCGCCACGGAGAGGTCGAGCTTCACTCCGGAGACGGCCAGCGGGTGGCAGAGGGGGATGAGGTCCGGGGTGCGTTTCGCGCCCATGATCCCCGCGATCCGCGCGGTGGCCAGCGCGTCCCCCTTGGGCACGCCCTCGCCCCGCAGCAGTTCGATCACGCGCGGCGAGACCAGGACGCGGCCGCTGGCGCGGGCCGTGCGCGCGGTCACGTCCTTGGCGGACACATCGACCATGCGGGCCGCGCCCGCCTCATCGATGTGGGTCAGTCGCTGCTGGTCAGGGGCTCCGGGGGTGTCCCCCCGGGAATTCGCGGTCATGTGCTTGGCGCTCCCGGTCCGGGCCCCGCGCGGTGCGGCGCGCGGGCCTGTTGTGCGCGACACGGTACCGCGCGGGCGGCCTTCTCAGCCGAGCAGGACCACCTCGACGTCCGCGCCCGGCTCCACCGACGTGGTGTCCTCGGGGACGACGATCAGCGCGTCGGCGTGTGCCAGCGCGGCGATCAGATGCGAGCCGGACCCGCCGACGGGCGTGACCTCGTCCGCCGCCGCGTCGTACCGCCCCCGCAGGAACTGGCGGCGTCCCTCGGGCGACTTCAGCGCCTCGTCCGACGCCAGCTTCGCGCGCGTGGCGGGCCGGTGGACCTCGGGGAGACCCATGAGCGTGCGGATCGCGGGGCGCACGAACAGCTCGAAGGAGACGTACGAGGAGACCGGGTTGCCCGGCAGCGCGAGGAGCGGGGTGTGGTCGGGGCCGATGGAGCCGAAGCCCTGCGGCTTGCCGGGCTGCATGGCGACCTTGCGGAACTCGACGCCGCTGCCCGCCCCGATGCCGTCCTCGGCGTCCGGGTCGCCGACGGAGGTCAGGGCCTCCTTCACGACGTCGTACGCGCCCACGCTCACGCCGCCGGTGGTGACGATGAGGTCGGCGCGGATCAGCTGGTCCTCGATGGTGGAGCGCAGCGTCTCGGCGTCGTCGCCGACCGCGCCGACGCGGTAGGCGATGGCTCCGGCGTCCCGGGCTGCGGCGGTGAGGGCGAAGCTGTTGGAGTCGTAGATCTGACCGCTCGCCAATTCCTCGCCGGGCTGGATCAGTTCGCTGCCGGTCGACATGACGACCACGCGCGGGCGGGGGCGCACCTTCACCGTGCCGCGGCCGATCGCGGCGAGCAGGGCGATCTGCGGGGGGCCGAGGACGGCACCGGCGGTCAGGGCCCGGTCGCCCGCCCGGACGTCGCTGCCCCGGGCGCGCACATGCGCGCGTGCCTCGGCGGGGCGGTGCACGCTCACTTCTCCGGAGGCGCCCTCGGGGGCGGCGCTGTGGGCGCGCATCCCGGAGACGGGGCCTTCGCCCAAGCCACCGTCGGTCCACTCCACGGGGACGACGGCCTCGGCGCCGGGCGGCAGCGGGGCGCCGGTCATGATGCGGGCGGCCTGGCCCGCGCCGACGGTGGGCTGCTCGCCCGCGCCCGCGGCCACGTCGCCGATGACGGTCAGGACGGCGGGGAACTCCTCGCTCGCGCCCGCGACATCGGCGACGCGCACCGCGTAACCGTCCATGGAGCTGTTGTCGAAGGGCGGCAGCGAGACGGGCACCGTGACGTCCTCGACCAGGACACAGCCCTGGGCGTCGAGGAGCTGGAGCTCGATCGGTTCGAGCGGGCGGACGGTCGCGAGGATGTCGTCCAGATGCTCTTCCACCGACCAGAACTGGGTCCGGCCGGTGGTCGGTGTCGTCGTGCTGCTGCTCAAAGTGCTACATCTCCTCGGTGACGTAACTGCGAAGCCAGGTCTGGAAGTCCGGGCCCAGATCTTCACGTTCGCACGCGAGTCTGACAATGGCACGCAGATAGTCGCCTCGGTCACCGGTGTCATAGCGGCGGCCCTTGAAGACCACGCCGTGCACCGGGCCGCCGATCTTCTCATCGGCCGCGAGCTGCTGGAGGGCGTCGGTGAGCTGGATCTCGCCGCCGCGGCCGGGCTCGGTCTTGCGCAGTATGTCGAAGACGTGGGGGTCGAGGACATAGCGGCCGATGATCGCGTAGTTCGACGGGGCGTCCGCGACGTCGGGCTTCTCGACCAGGTCGGTGACCTTGACGACGTCGCCGTCCTCGGTGGCGTCGACGGCCGCGCAGCCGTAGAGGTGGATCTGCTCGGGGGCCACCTCCATGAGGGCGATGACGCTGCCGCCGTGCTGCTCCTGGACCTCGACCATGCGGGCGAGGAGCGGGTCGCGCGGGTCGATGAGGTCGTCGCCGAGGAGCACGGCGAACGGCTCGCGGCCGACGTGCGGAGCGGCGCACAGGACGGCGTGACCGAGTCCCTTGGGGTCGCCCTGGCGGACGTAGTGCATCGTCGCGAGGTCGCTGGACTCCTGGACCTTGGCGAGGCGGGCCTCATCGCCCTTCTTCAGGAGGGCGGACTCCAGTTCGTAGTTGCGGTCGAAGTGGTCCTCCAGGGGGCGCTTGTTGCGGCCCGTGATCATGAGGACGTCGTCGAGACCCGCGGACACGGCCTCCTCGACCACGTACTGGATCGCCGGCTTGTCGACGACCGGCAGCATCTCCTTGGGAGTCGCCTTGGTGGCCGGCAGGAAGCGCGTGCCGAGGCCCGCGGCGGGGATGACCGCCTTGGTGATCCTCGCGTGTGGGGGGTGAGACTCTGTCATGCCGCCACCATATCCGGTGCGTATGTGCGGAATCTGTGGGTCCAGATAATTCAGAGGCATATGCGCCCACCAGGAAGGATTTGTGAATTCCCTATGAGCACAGCCAGCGGAACCGGCACGGGTGGCAACCCAACCAAGCGCATGTTGCGGCGGGACTTCCTCACGGTGAGAAGCGGGTTGCCTGAGGATGACGCGCAGAAGGCGGCCACGGTTCTCGCCGACCGCGCCCTGGAGCTGCCGGAGCTCGCCGACGCGCGGACCGTGGCGGCGTACGTCTCCGTGGGGAGCGAGCCCGGCACACGCGCACTGCTCGACGCCCTCCACGCGCGCGGGACCCGCGTCCTGCTGCCGGTGCTGCTCGCGGACAACGACCTGGACTGGGGCGCGTACGACGGGCGGGGCTCCCTCGTCCGCGTGCAACACCGGGGGAAGATCGAGCTGTTGGAGCCTTCGGGGCCGCGGCTCGGGGCCGACGCCGTCCTGGAGGCGGACGCCGTGCTGCTGCCCGGGCTCGCCGTGGACACGCGCGGGATGCGGCTCGGGCGTGGCGGCGGATCGTACGACCGGGTCCTCACCCGCCTGGAGCGCTCGGCCGCCGACCCCGCTCTCGTGGTGCTCCTGTACGACTCCGAAGTGGTCGCGCACCTCCCCGAAGAGGCGCACGACAGGCCGGTGCATGCCGTGGTGACGCCGTCGGGGGCACGCCGCTTCCGCTGATTCCGTCGAAGAGCCCGTCACGGCCGGAAGGGCCCTCCACGCGCGCGTGGAGGGCCCTTCCGGTGGTGCTTGTTTCAGCTTGTGCCGTGCGCGGCCGTCAGGGGCGCAGCACCAGCTTGTCGCTCGTGCTCTTCTCGACCGCCTTGTCCGAGAAGGACCACGGCAGGAGTTCGCCCTTGGTCCACTTCTCCGTCTGGTCGGTGTAGTGGTCGTTGTACGCGTGCCCCGACGCGCCGGTGAGGTTGATCCACTTGGACTTGTCGAGGTCCTTGAGGTTCACCACCATCCGCATCGAAGGCACCCAGAGCACGCCGTAGCCGCCCGCCGCGTTCCAGCCGGTCGCGTTGACCGCGGCCTCGCCGCCGCCGAGGTTCCACGGGCCGCGGTTGAGCACGAACTGCAGCCAGCCGGGGCCGTCGGTGCCGAGCGTCTGGTTCTTCAGCGTGAGGCGGTGCAGGCGGCCCCAGCTCCAGGTGTCGATGTCCTTGCCCAGCTTGGCCGTCAGGTCCCAGCGCGCGTCCTCCATGGCCCGCTCGAAGAGCTGGTCGCGGGTCTTGGTCTCCTCGTCGGTGCGGGTCGCCGGCGCCTTCCACCAGTCGTTGGACTCGTCGTCGATGATCCGGCGGATCACTTCGTAGTAGCGGTCGCCGCCGTCCGGCTGGGCCGTGTCGGCATCGCGCTCGCCGCACTCGCGCACCTTCTTGCCCTCGTCGGCGGGGCCGGTGTTGCCGGCCGGCTCGACGCTCAGGCACTGCCCCTTGACGCGCAGCTCCTTGGGGAGCTTGTTCCCGAAGGCCAGCTTGAGGATGTTGCGCCAGACCGAGTTGAAGTACGCGGCGGCCGCCGAGTCGGCGTCCTGGGTGTAGTCCCAGCCCTCGAGGAGCTTCTGTGCCTCACGGACGTACTTGTCCTTGATGTCGATCTTCAGCAGCTTGGGCACGAGCAGCTTGGCGATCTCGCTGCTGTTGTCCATCTGCATGAGGCGCATGTCCTCGGTGGAGATCTTGCCGCCGTTCTTGATCTTCGACTGGATGAGGTCGTCGATCCGCTGGCTGCGCGCTCCGTAGCCCCAGTCCGAGGTGAGCTTGTACGGGTACTTGTCCGAGACCACGGCCTGGTTGGCGGTCACGATGTAGCCGCGCTTGGGGTTGTACTCGTAGGGCAGCGCGTCCTGCGGGATGTAGCCGTTCCAGCGGTAGTCGCGGTCCCAGCCGGGCGCCGGGAGCGAGCCGTCGCCCTTGCCGCGCGTGGGGATCTTGCCGGGCGCCTGGTAGCCGATGTTGCCCTCGGTGTCGGCGTAGATCAGGTTCTGGGACGGCACTTCAAAAGAAGCGGCCGCCTTGCGGAACTCCGTGAAGTTCTTCGCCTTGTTGAGCTCGAAGACGGCGTCCATGGACTTGCCGGGGGCCAGCGCGGTCCAGCGCAGCGCCACTCCGTAGCCGTCGCCCCGGTCGGGGGCCGCGGTGTCGACGTGGGCCTTCTTGCCGACCTTGACCAGCTCGTCGTCGCGGTCGGAGATCAGCGGGCCGTTGTTGGTCTCGCGGACCGTGATCTTCTTCGGCTTGCCGCCCGCGACCCTGATGGTCTCCTCGCGCGAGGTGAACGGGAGCACCTTGCCGTCGAACTGGTAACCGTCCCCGGTGAACTTCTCCAGGTACAGGTCCGTGACGTCGGCGCCGAGGTTCGTCATGCCCCAGGCGATGTCCTTGTTGTGGCCGATGACCACGCCCGGCATGCCGGAGAACGTGTAGCCCGAGACGTCGTACCGGCACTTCTCGGAGACCGACCGGCAGTGCAGGCCCATCTGGTACCAGACGGAGGGCAGCTGCGGCGCCAGGTGCGGGTCGTTCGCGAGGAGCGGCTTGCCGGTGATGGTGTGCTTGCCGGAGACGACCCAGGAGTTCGAGCCGATGCCGTTGCCGTTCGGGCCGAGGATGGCCGGGACCTCGTCCAGGGCGCCGGAGAGGCCGTTGAGCTGCGACTGCAGCCCGTCGGGCGCCTCCGCGCCGCCCGCGAGGCCCGTACCGGCCGCGCCACCGGTCCCGGCGGTCCCGCCGGTGCCCGAGGCGCCTCCGGTGCCTGCCGTGCCGTTGGTGCCACCCGTACCGGCCGTACCGCCCGTGCCGACGGTTCCGCCTGTGCCGGTCCCGGTCTGGGTGTCGGTGGGCGTGGCGTCGGGGTCGTACTCCTCGGTGACGCCGTTGTAGGCGCCCTCGCGGACGATGGGCTTGTTCCGCTTGTACGGGTACTTCGGGTACAGGTCCTTGATCTGCGACGGGCCGAGGCGGCTCGTCATCAGGGAACGGTCGATCTCTTCCTGCATGTTGCCGCGCAGGTCCCAGGCCATGGCCTTCAGCCACGCCACGGAGTCGACGGGGGTCCACTCCTGCGGCTTGTAGTCGTTCTTGAAGCCGAGTGCCGCGTACTCGACGGAGATGTCCTTGCCGTCCTTGCCCGCGAGGTAGGCGTTGACTCCCTTGGCGTACGCCTGGAGGTACTTCTTCGTCTCCGGCGAGAGCTTGGAGTCGTACTCCTTCTTCGCCACCCGGTGCCAGCCGAGCGTGCGCAGGAACTCATCGGTCTTGACCTGGCTCTTCCCGAACATCTCGGAGAGCCGCCCGGAGGTCATATGACGACGGACGTCCATCTCGTAGAAGCGGTCCTGGGCCTGGACGAAGCCCTGGGCCATGAAGAGGTCGGCGTCGGAATCGGCGTAGATCTGCGGGATTCCGTTCCCGTCACGCTTCACCTCGACGTTGCCCGAGAGGCCGTCGAGCTTGATCGTTCCCTTGGTCTGCGGGAAGGAGGCGCGCACGGTGCTGATGCTCCAGTACGCGCCGAAGCCGATGCCTCCGACAATGGCCAGGACCAGGACGATCACGACGAGTCGGGCTCGGCGCCCCTTCTTCTTGCCGGACTTATGACCGGAAGAGGCGTTGGTGTTGGAGGGCATCGCTGTCCTTGCTGTCCTTACGCGAGCGGCAGGGCGGGCTGTGCTGTCGACTTGGGCGGCTCTGGGAGCGCAGGAGCAACCATAGGCGCAGGGCGTTGCGGGTCCGGACGCGGAGTCAGGAACCGGCCCTCCCTGAGATCGAATAGTCATTCGAAGGCGTCAAGGAAGCGTTAACAATTAGGTAAGGTAACGAAGTACTCCTACGTAGTACTCGACTTCTCGGCGGTGCACCCGGCTTCTCGACGGTGTACTCGGCTTCGCGGCGGAAGGAACGGCCCCTGACTGTCCACCACCTCAACCAGCTCCTGCTCGTCTGCTCGCTCGTTCTGCTCGTCGCCGTGGCGGCGGTCCGCATCTCGTCGCGCAGCGGGCTCCCCAGCCTGCTGCTGTACCTGGGCATCGGCGTCGCCATGGGCCAGGACGGCGTCGGCGACGTCCACTTCAACAATGCCGAACTGACGCAGGTCATCGGCTATGCCGCCCTGGTCGTGATCCTCGCCGAGGGCGGCCTCGGCACGAAGTGGAAAGAGGTCAAACCGGCCCTGCCCACGGCCGCCGTGCTCTCGACCGTCGGCGTCGCGGTGAGCGTCGGCGTCACGGCCGCGGGAGCCCACTACCTCGTCGGGCTCGAATGGCGACAGGCGCTGATCATCGGCGCGGTGGTCTCGTCCACGGACGCGGCCGCGGTCTTCTCGGTGCTGCGGAAGGTGCCGCTCCCCTCCCGGCTGACCGGCATCCTGGAAGCGGAGTCGGGGTTCAACGACGCCCCTGTGGTGATCCTCGTCGTGGCGTTCTCCACGGCCGGTCCGGTGGACGACTGGTACGTGCTGATCGGCAAGATCGCCCTGGAGCTGGTCATCGGCGCCGCGATCGGTATCGCGGTCGGCTGGCTCGGCGCCTACGGCCTGCGGCACGTGGCCCTGCCCGCCTCCGGCCTCTACCCCATCGCCGTCATGGCCATCGCCGTCACCGCGTACGCCGCGGGCGCCATGGCCCACGGCAGCGGCTTCCTCGCCGTCTACCTCGCCTCGATGGTCCTCGGCAACGCCAGGCTGCCGCACTGGCCCGCCACCCGCGGCTTCGCCGAAGGGCTCGGCTGGCTCGCGCAGATCGGCATGTTCGTCCTGCTCGGACTGCTTGTCACACCGCACGACCTGCTCGACGACACCTGGCACGCGATCCTCATCGGCCTGGTCCTGACCGTGGTGGCACGCCCCCTGGAGGTCGTGCTCAGCCTGCTGCCGTTCCGCATGTCCTGGCAGGAGAAGGCACTGCTGTCCTGGGCCGGCCTCCGCGGCGCCGTGCCCATCATCCTGGCCACCATCCCCATGGTGAGCGGCGTCAAGGACAGCCAGCGGATCTTCAACATCGTCTTCGTCCTCGTCGTGGTCTACACCCTGATCCAGGGCCCCACGCTGCCCTGGCTGGCCAGGAAACTGCGGCTCGGCGACTCCTCGGAGGCCGCCGACCTCGGCATCGAGTCCGCGCCCCTGGAGCGGCTCCAGGGGCACCTGCTGTCGGTGGACATCCCCAAGGGCTCGCGCATGCACGGCGTCGAGGTGGGCGAGCTGCGGCTGCCCCCTGGCTCCGCGGTCACGCTGGTCGTCCGCGACGGCGAATCGTTCGTGCCGCTGCCGACGACGGTGCTGCGGCGCGGCGACGAGCTCCTGGTGGTGGCGACGGATCCGGTGCGGGACGCGGCCGAGCGGCGGCTGCGCGCGGTCGGGCACGGCGGAAAGCTGGCCGGCTGGCTGGGAACCGACGGAGAAAAGCACCAATCGTAGGTGGCGGAGGTCTCATCGGCTGCAATCACAGGGGCTGATGGGACCTTCCCCTGTACGATAAAGGCACCAGATCGAACCAACTCTGCCTGAAGCAGAGCTGGCGCGACCGTATGGCGGCCGTGGCGCCCTCGCAGTGGAGCCCGGCATCTACCGCAGTTCCGCGCAAGAGGACAGCTCTCGGCGTCGTCGCCCCACCAGGGCGACCGCTACCAGGCGGCAGAAAGGCACGGGCCGTGGCATCCACGGTCACCGAATCCCGCCCGGGCTACGGACAGCTCCTGCGCACCCCTCGCGCATGGACGTTCCTGCTCCCCGGCTTCGCGGCGCGACAGCCGTTCGCGATGCTGACCATCTCCATCGTCCTGCTGGTACAGCACACCACCGGCTCGTACGGTGCCGCGGGCGCCGTCTCGGCCGTCACCGGCGTCTCCATGGCGCTGTTCGCCCCCTTCAGCGGCAAGCTCGCCGACCGGTTCGGGCAGCGCGCCGTCCTGGTGCCCGGCGTCCTCGTCCACACCGCGTCCGTCATCACGCTGACGGTGCTCGCGCTCTCCGACGCCCCCCTGTGGGCGCTCTTCGTGGCCGCCGTGCCCGCGGGCGCCTCGACGCCGCAGATCGGCCCCATGGTGCGGGCCCGCTGGGGCGTCAAACTGCAGGACTCCCCTCTCGCCACCACCGCGGCCGCCTTCGAGTCGGTCACCGACGAGCTGACCTTCGTCCTCGGCCCGCTCGTCGCCACCGCGCTGTGCACCGGTATCTCCCCCTCCGCGGGACTCCTCACGGAGGCCGGGCTCACCCTGGTGGGCGGTCTGCTGTTCGCCGCGCAGAAGAGCACCCAGCCGAAGCCGTCCGCGCACGACGACGCCCACGCGCGCGTGGAGCACGTCTCGGCGCTGCGCATCCCCGGAGTGCGGGTCCTGATCGTCACGTTCCTCGGGATCGGCGCCGTCTTCGGCGGCATGCAGGTCTCGCTGGCCGCCTTCACCGAGTCCATCGGCGAGCCCGGCCTGAACGGCGTCCTGTACGGCACGTTCGCGGCGGGCAACATGCTCTCCGGAGTCGCCTGCGGCGCCATCGCCTGGAAGATCTCGCCGCAGCGCCGGCTCCTCGTCGGGTACGCGGCGCTGACCCTGATGGCCTCCGGACTGTGGGCCGCCCACTCGGTGCTGCTGCTCGCCGGTCTCGGCCTGCTGGTCGGCGTCTGCATCGCGCCCGCGCTGATCACCGGCTACACGCTGGTCGACAAGCTGGTCGCGCCGAGCGGCCGCACGGAGGCCTTCACCTGGCTGACCGGGGCGGTCGCGCTCGGGCAGGCGGCGGCCGTCACGGTCGCCGGACAGCTGGAGGACCGCTTCTGGGACGGGGCCGGATTCCTGGTCCCGCTGGGCGGCACGGCACTGGCCCTGGTGGTCCTCGTGACGCTGCGTTCGCGGCTCGTCCCCAAGCCCTCCGGCCGCACCGTGGCACGTGGCGTCGGTCACCGCGTGCCGGTGACGGTGGACTGATCTCGCGGAATACGTCACTATGGACCGTCGTTAGCACTCATCGAGTGAGAGTGCCAGGAGGAAGCAAGTGCCGACGTACCAGTACCAGTGCACCGAATGCGGCGAGGGCCTCGAGGCGGTGCAGAAGTTCACCGATGACGCCCTGACCGTTTGCCCGAACTGCGACGGACGCCTCAAGAAGGTGTTCTCGGCGGTCGGCATCGTCTTCAAGGGCTCCGGTTTCTACCGCAACGACAGCCGCGGCTCGTCGTCGAGCAGCACTCCGGCGAACGCGTCGTCGAAGTCGTCCTCCGGGTCCACCTCGGACTCGAAGGCTCCGTCTTCTTCGTCTTCTTCGTCGTCCTCCTCCTCGGACTCCAAGTCGTCCGGCTCCTCCTCGACGTCCACGTCGTCGAGCTCCGCCGCGTAGGACTTCCGCACGCTCTTCCGGGTGACCCCGCCGTCCTGCGACGGCGGGGTCGTCGGCGTGTTCCGCCCCCGCTACTGTGCGGGCCATGGTGAACACGGCGAAGGCGAGCGTCGCGCGGGCCGAGATCGGTGTGATCGGCGGCTCCGGTTTCTACTCCTTCCTCGACAACGTGACCGAGACACAGGTCGACACCCCCTACGGAGCCCCGAGCGACTCCCTCTTCCTCGGCGAGGTCGCCGGGCGGAGGGTCGCCTTCCTGCCCCGGCACGGCCGCGGCCACCACCTGCCGCCGCACCGCATCAACTACCGCGCGAACCTGTGGGCGCTGCGCTCCGTCGGCGTACAGCAGGTGCTCGGGCCGTGCGCGGTCGGCGGCCTGCGGCCCGAGTACGGACCGGGCACGCTGCTGGTGCCCGACCAGCTCGTCGACCGCACCCGGACGCGTGCGCAGACGTACTTCGACGGGGCCCCGCTGCCCGACGGGAGCGTGCCGAACGTCGTGCACGTCTCGCTCGCCGACCCCTACTGCCCCGTGGGCCGCGGCGCGGCGCTGAAGGCGGCCCGCGGCCGCGGCTGGGAGCCGGTGGACGGCGGGACGCTCGTCGTGGTCGAGGGGCCGCGCTTCTCGACCCGGGCGGAGTCGCGCTGGTACGCGGAGCAGGGCTGGTCGGTGGTGGGCATGACCGGGCATCCCGAGGCGGCGCTCGCCCGCGAAATGGAGCTCTGCTACACGTCGTTGACGCTGGTCACTGACCTGGACGCGGGCGCGGAGACCGGCGAGGGAGTCTCGCACGACGAGGTCCTGCGGGTGTTCGCCGCCAACGTGGACCGGTTGCGGGGCGTGCTGTTCGACGCGGTGGCGGGGCTGCCGCGGGGGGATGGGGCGCGGGAGTGCCGGTGCGCGGGGGCGCTGGGCGGAATGGACCCCGGAATCCGACTGCCGTGAGGGGGCAATGGGGTTTGTGAGCGGCTGGAAGCTCCCCTTCGGGTGAGGGAGTTGTCCACAACCGGTGAGTAGTCCACCGGGCTCAGCGGGAATCGGCGCGAGCCTGCATCGTGAGAGCGGAAGCCCAGCTCCTCGCACCGCAGGCGGTGGTTGTCGTGACGCACGTACCCCCTCAGACCCAACGGGCAGACGGCTGCCCGGTCCCCCACTTCCCGCCCGTGCAAGTGCGCGGCGGCCATCCGCGGCTGCGCCGGCTGCTGCGGCACAGACGCCGGGCGATGGCCGTGGGGCTCGCGATGACCGCCGCCGCCCTCGCGGCCACGGCACCGGGCGACGCGGGCCGACCGCAGGAGATCGCGTCCGCGGCGGAGCCGGTAGAAGCGGCGGGCGGGGTGGAAGCGGCAGGGACAACCGTGGCGGCGCCCGTGCGGATCGCGGACGCGGACGCGGTGCGGCTGTTGCGTCCCGGCGACCGGGTGGATGTGATCGCCGCCGAGGGGTCGCCCGGTGGCGGCGGGAATCCGCGTGTGGTGGCCGCGGGAGCGCGGGTGACCGAGGTGCCGGGTCCGCGGGATCAGGTGGAAGGGGCCGCCGAAAGCGGTGCGTTGGTGGTGTTCTCCGTCCCGAGGGGGACGGCGGCACGGCTGGCCGGGGCCGGGGCGAGTGCGCGTCTTGCGGTGACCCTGCGATGAAGCGGAACGTTCACGATCGCACTGACAGCCTGTCAAGTAGCTCGTTCGTGCGGGACGATTGGACAGGTCCGCCATGGCCTCACGTAGGTTGCGAAGTTGTTTGTCCAGCAACCCGCACATGCAACGAAAGGCCTCGTGGTGAGCGAGAAGAAGGAACCGGGCGTCTGGGAGGGCTTCAAGGCCTTCCTGATGCGCGGCAATGTCGTCGACCTGGCGGTCGCGGTGGTCATCGGCGCCGCGTTCACGAACATCGTGAACTCGGTGGTCAAGGGTGTCATCAACCCGCTCGTCGGCGCCTTCGGGACGAAGGACCTCGATCACTACAGCTCGTGTCTGAAGGCTCCCTGCAAGGTGAATGCCACGGGCGAGGTCTCCTCGGGCATCCCGATCATGTGGGGCACCGTGCTCAGCGCGGTCCTCAGCTTCGTGATCACCGCGGCCGTCGTGTACTTCCTGATGGTGCTGCCGATGGCCAAGTACCTCGCGAGGGTCGCGGCCAGGCGGGCCGAGAAGGAGGGCACGAAGGAGGTCATGGAGCTCACCGAGCTGGAGGTGCTCAAGGAGATCCGCGACGCCCTGGTGGCGCAGCGTGGCTCCGGGCCCGGCGAGGAGCAGCGCGGGCAGTCGCGCGAGGGTTAGCGCGGGCAGTCGCGCGAGGGTTGGCGCAGGCAGTCGCGGGAGGGTTGGCGCGGGCTCAGAGGTGGTGGGGCGGCTTCTCGTCGAGGAAGCGCGCCAGGTCGGCGGCGCTGTCGCCGCCGGTCTCGGCCCGCTCGCCCCACCCTCGGTCCGTGTCGTCCGAAGACTGCTGCGACAGCGGGTCGTCGAAGACCAGCTTGTTCTTCGCCTTGGGCTTCGGCTCGTCCGGATCGCGCGGTCCGGGGGCGGGGGCGGTGCTCATGCCTCCAGGGTACGTCGGCCGGGGCAGGCCGCTTGGTTCAGACAGCCTTGAGCCCCTGAGCTGCGAAGATCTCCTTGGCGACGGCCACCTGTCCGGGGCTCGGGGAGGGGGTGTCGCGGAGTGTGAAGTCCTTGCCGAGCGCGTCCCACTTCGCCTCGCCCAGCTTGTGGAAGGGCAGCACGTCGACGCGCGAGACGTTGCCGAGCGAGGCGGCGAAGCGGGCGACGCCCTCGATGTTCGCCGGGTCGTCGGTCAGTCCGGGGACGAGCACGAAACGCACCCAGGTCTCCTGGTCGCGGGCGGCCAGGCGCCGGGCGAAGTCGAGGGTGGGCCGCAGGGGGCGCCCTGTGACCTTCCGGTAGGTCTCGGCGTCCCAGGACTTGATGTCGAGCAGGACCAGGTCGACGTCGCGGAGCAGGGCGTCGGTGGCCCGGGTGCCGAGGAAGCCGGACGTGTCGAGGGCGGTGTGCAGGCCCAGCTCGTGCTTGAGGCGGTGCAGGAGTTCACCGGTGAAGACGGGCTGCAGGAGGGGTTCGCCGCCACTGACGGTGGCCCCTCCCCCGGCGGCGGAGATGAACCGCGTGTACTTGGCGGCTTCCGCGATCACGTCGTCGGCCGTGGTCCGCTTGCCGTCGCGCATCCGCCAGGTGTCGGGGTTGTGGCAGTACAGGCAGGTCAGCGGGCACCCGGCGAGGAACGTGACGAAGCGCGACCCGGGCCCGTCGACGCCGGTGGACAGGTCCCAGGAGTGGACCGAGCCGGTGACGGGGCGGTGGGTGGCGGCCGCCGCGGGGGTGAGGACAGTCATGGCAGGATTCCCGGACTTCTCGCGGTGGGCTCAGAGGGAGCCGTGGAAGGTGCGGTTGATCACGTCGAGCTGCTGGTCGCGGGTGAGGCGGATGAAGTTGACCGCGTATCCGGAGACCCGGATGGTCAGCTGCGGGTAGTTCTCCGGGTGCGCCATGGCGTCCTCCAGGGTCGCCTTGGCGAGCACGTTGACGTTCATGTGGAAGCCGCCGCTCGCCATGAAGCCGTCCAGGACTCCGGCGAGGTTCGCGACCTGCTCCTCAGGGGTGCGGCCGAGCGCGTCCGGCGTGATGGTGTTGGTCAGCGAGATGCCGTCCTCGGCGTCGTCGTAGGGCAGCTTGGCGACCGACATGGCCGAGGCGATGTAGCCGTGTTCGTCACGGCCGTTCATCGGGTTGGCGCCGGGGGCGAACGGTGTGCCGGCGCGGCGGCCGTCGGGGGTGTTGCCGGTCTTCTTGCCGTAGACGACGTTCGAGGTGATGGTCAGCACCGACTGGGTGTGCACGGCGTCGCGGTAGGTGGGGTGCTTGCGGACCTTCGCCATGAAGTCGTGCACGATGCGCCGGGCGATGTCGTCGGCCCGGTCGTCGTTGTTGCCGTAGGCGGGGTAGTGGCCCTCGATCTCGTAGTCGACGGCGAGACCCGTCTCGTCACGGATGACCTTGACCCTGGCGTGCTTGATCGCCGAGAGCGAGTCGGCGGCGACCGAGAGGCCCGCGATGCCGCACGCCATGGTGCGCAGGATCTCCTGGTCGTGGAGCGCCATCTCGATGCGCTCGTAGGCGTACTTGTCGTGCATGTAGTGGATGACGTTGAGCGCGTGGACGTACGTCTTGGCGAGCCAGTCGAGCATCGCGTCGTACTGCCGCACGACGGTCGTGTAGTCCAGGTAGTCGCCCTCGATGGGGGCGAAGCCCTGGACGACGGTCTTGCCGGACTTCTCGTCGCGGCCGCCGTTGATCGCGTAGAGGAGTGCCTTGGCGACGTTCACGCGGGCGCCGAAGAACTGCATCTGCTTGCCGACGGCCATCGCGGAGACGCAGCAGGCGATCGCGGTGTCGTCGCCGTACTTGGGGCGCATCAGCTCGTCGGACTCGAACTGGATGGCGGAGGTGTCGATGGCGACCCTGGCGGCGAACTCCTTGAAGCCCTGGGGCAGTCGCTGCGACCAGAAGACCGTGAGGTTCGGCTCGGGGGCCGGGCCGAGGTTGTAGAGGGTCTGCAGGGCGCGGAAGGTGGTGCGCGAGACGAGCGGGCGGCCGTCCTCGCCGATGCCGGCCATCGACCAGGTGACCCAGGTCGGGTCACCGGAGTAGAGCTCGTTGTACTCGGGGGTGCGCAGGAAGCGGACGATGCGGAGCTTGATGACGAAGTCGTCGATGAACTCCTGGGCCTCGGTCTCGGTGATGCGGCCGGCCTCGATGTCGCGCTGCAGGTAGATGTCGAGGAAGTTGTCGATGCGGCCGATCGACATGGCCGCGCCGTTCTGCTCCTTCACGGCGGCGAGGTAGGCGAAGTACAGCCACTGGACGGCCTCGCGCCCGGTGGTGGCGGGCTGCGAGATGTCGTAGCCGTACGACATCGCCATGGCCTTCAGTTCCTTGAGGGCCTTGATCTGCTCGGAGATCTCCTCGCGGCCGCGGATGACGTCCTCGGTGGCCCACTGTTCGCCGAGGGCGGCCTTGTCGTCCTCCTTCGCGGCGATGAGGCGGTCGACGCCGTAGAGGGCGACGCGGCGGTAGTCGCCGATGATGCGGCCGCGGCCGTAGGCGTCGGGCAGGCCGGTGATGATGCCGGAGGAGCGGCAGGCGCGGATCTCGGGGGTGTAGGCGTCGAAGACGGCTTCGTTGTGGGTCTTGCGCAGGTGCGTGTAGATGTCCCGGACCTCGGGGTCGGCCCCGTGGCCGTAGGCGTTGAGTGCGCCCTCGACCATGCGCCAGCCCCCGTTGGGCATGATGGCGCGCTTGAGCGGGGCGTCGGTCTGCAGGCCGACGATGAGGTCCTTGTGGTCGGCGGCGGTGCCGTCGATGTAGCCGGGCCTGAAGGCGTCGATGCGGCTGGGGGTCTTCACGTCCACGTCGTAAATGCCGCGTTCGATCTCGGTAGGGAACATCGAGAGGAGCTTCTGCCAGACCTGGGTGGTGCGTTCGGTCGGGCCGCTCAGGAAGGAGCAGTCCCCTTCGTAAGGCGTGTAGTTCTGCTGCACGAAGTCGCGGACGTCGACGGCGTCCCGCCACAGGCCGCCCTTGAAGCCGTCCCAGGCCTCGCCGTTCACTGTCGTCTCCGCAGGAGTGGCAGTCATGACCCGCACCTTCCGTCTCGCTTCTTCGCTACGACTCCATTCCACTCCTGTTGCATGGCTCAGGGACTCAGCAATGGTCCTCGCTCGCGGACCGATGGTCCCCTTTTGCGGCGACCGGCAGCCCACAAATCCCCTCTGACCTGGTGTTTCAGGTGGGACTTTGGACCCAAGTTCGCTTGTGAACGCATTCACAAGAAATTCCCGCCCGTCCCGTGGTACGGGTCGACCGGGAAATGCGGACGGGCGTCCTGGGCGTGGGCGTCAGCTCGGCGACTCCGCGCCCTTGCGGGCGTAGAACCACCAGGCGACCGCGATACAGCTGACGTAGAAGGCCACGAAGCCCCACATCGCGCCGGTGACCGAGAAGTTGGCGAACATCGCGGGGATGAAGAAGAAGCCGTATGCCGCGATGGCGGAGGTGAACCCGGTGACGGCTCCCGCTTCCATCTCCGACTGCTTCAGAGCCTTCGCGTACTCGGGCGTGCCTTCGGTCAGGCCCTTCAGGTGCTGGTTGCGGAAGATCACCGGGATCTGGCGGAACGTGGAGCCGTTGCCGATGCCCGAGAAGAAGAACGCGAGCAGGAAGCAGCCGAAGAAGCCCCAGAAGTTGCCGTTGTCGCCGCCGGAGGGAAGGAAGTTGATGACCCCGATGATCGAGAGCGCCATGCCGACGAACGAGATGATGGTGACCCTCGCGCCACCGATCTTGTCGGCGATCCAGCCGCCGGCCCAGCGGGCGAGCGCGCCCACGGCCGGTCCCATCCAGGCGTACGTGGCCGCGGAGTAGGCCGCGTCGATCGGGGTGAACGTGGTCTTGATGAGCATCGGCAGGGCTGCGGCGAAGCCGATGAAGGAGCCGAACGTGCCGACGTAGAGCCAGGTCATCAGCCAGGTGTGCTTCCGCCTGAAGATGATCTTCTGCTGGCTGAAGGGGGTGGAGGCGACCTTGAGGTCGTTCTGGCCGAACCACGCGACGGCGGCCAGGATCACCAGGACCGGCACCCACAGGAACGCGGCGTTCTGCAACCAGACCGCTGTGCCGTCGGCCTTGTGCTGGGCGGAGCCGACCGCGACGACCGAGCTGGTGATGACGATGGGGGTGAGCAGCTGGACGACGGAGACGCCGAGGTTGCCGAGGCCGCCGTTGATGCCGGTCGCGTTGCCCTTGTCCTTCTTGGGGAAGAAGAAGCCGATGTTGGCGAGCGACGAGGCGAAGTTGGCGCCGCCGACGCCGCAGAGGGCCGCGATGGCGATCATCACGCCGTACGACGTGTCGGGGTTCTGGACCGCGATGCCGAGCCAGATCAGCGGGATGACCAGGACGACGGTGGAGAGGGCGGTGAAGCGGCGCTGGCCGGTCATCGGGCCGAGGAAGGTGTAGAAGATCCGGGCCGTGCCGCCCGTCAGGCCGGGGACCGCCGTCAGCCAGAACAGCTGGGAGGTGGAGAAGCCGAAGCCGACGTCCTCGAGGTTGGTGGCGGTGACCGACCACACCTGCCAGACGACGAAGGCGACCAGAAGGGCGGGGACCGCGATCCACAGGTTGCGGACGGCGACCTTCTTGCCCGTGGACTGCCAGAAGAGTTCGTTCTCCGGCTCCCAGTCGGTGATGGTCTTGCCGGGTCGGTACTGCGCGGGGTCGTACGACGTGCCCGTGGGCGCGGTCTGCGCTGCTTGGGCGGTGGTCGATGCTGCTCGGGCGGCAGGCGATCTCATGTTGGTTCCCAGTTCCCTCAGGGTCCCGGCTTTGCTACGGGGCCTGACGTCTCCACGATCCGCCGCGCGGGCCGACGTCGGCAGAGGCGTAGGGCACCTGCCGACCAGGCCAAAGAGCGGGGAGGTGCCAGGACTTCGGGCCTCGTGCGCTGCGGCGCCCGGGTGGCCCCGCCGCGCCGCTCGGGTGGCCCCGCCGTGGCGCTCGGCGCCGGAACCGGGTTGGGCGTACCCGTTCTGCTGTTGTGGAAGCATGACGTCCACTTCTGCCTCTCCCCCGCCCCGCCCCGGGCCCTCCGGACCTGCCGGACCCACCGGACCTGCCGGACCCACCGCCCATCCGAAGCCGCTGCGTCCGCTCCTCGCCCGCGGGCGGGACGAGGAGCACCGCGCCGCGACACCGCTCGAGCTCTTCTTCGACCTGTGCTTCGTCGTGGCGGTCGCGCAGGCCGGTGCCGAGCTGGTGCACGCGGTGGCCGAGGGGCACACGGGCGAGGGTGTCCTCAACTACGCGATGGTCTTCTTCGCGATGTTCTGGGCGTGGGTCAACTTCTCGTGGTTCGCGTCGGCGTACGACAACGACGACGTGCTGTACCGCGTGGTCACGCTGGTCCAGATCGCGGGTGTGCTCGTCTTCGCCGCCGGGGTCTCCAAGGCCTTCGAGGAGCACGACTTCCTCCTGGTCTGGCTCGGCTACCTGATCATGCGGATCGCGCTCGCCTCACAGTGGCTGCGCGTCGCCAGGGCGGCGACGGGCGCCGAGCGCGGAACGGCCCTGCGGTACGCGATCGGTGTGCTGCTGTGCCAGGTCGGCTGGTCGGGGCTGCTGTTCCTGCCGAAGGACGCCCGGCCCTGGCTGTTCCTCGCCATGGCGGTCGCGGAGATGTGCGTACCGGTGATCGCGGAGCGCGCGTACACGACGGCCTGGCACCCGCACCACATCTCCGAGCGGTACGGCCTGTTCACCATCATCGTGCTCGGCGAGACCATCGCGGCGGCGACCGTGGCCGTGAAGTCGGGCATCGAGGAGAACGACGCGCTCGACGAGCTGCTGCCCATCGCCGCGGGCGGTCTCCTCATCGTCTTCGCCGCGTGGTGGATCTACTTCGTGGTGCCCATCCACGGGCGCCTGGCCGGCAACCGGCAGGCGTTCCTGTGGGGTTACGGCCACTACGTCATCCTCGGCTCGGCCGCGGCGATCGGCGCCGGGATCGAGGTGGCGGTCGAACAGGCCGTCGGCAAGGCACACATCTCGACGTGGGCGGCGTCCGCGGCGGTGACCGTGCCGACGGCGCTCTACCTGTTCACCGTATGGGCGCTGCACTCCCGTTACTACAAGGTGGGGGCGGCGCAGCAACTGGTGCTTCCGGTAAGCGCGTTGGCGGTCCTCGCGAGTACGTTCGCGGGGCGCTGGGCGGTTCTCGTGGCGGGGATCGTGACGGCGGTGACGGTCGCGACGGGAGTGACGCTCACGGCCCGTACGGCGCGGCGGGGGTGACGCTCACCACGCGGATGGGGCGGTGCTCATGGGAGGTGGGGCGTGGTACGCATCGGGCATGACTACTGACTCCCTGACGGATGTCGCGGGCCTCCGCGTCGGCCATGCCACACGGGCCGGCGACGGGTGGCTCACCGGGACCACCGTGGTTCTCGCACCGGAGGGCGGGGCCGTCGCCGCCGTGGACGTGCGCGGCGGCGGGCCCGGCACCCGGGAGACGGACGCCCTCGACCCGCGCAACCTGGTGCAGCGCGTCGAGGCCGTCGTCCTCACCGGCGGCAGTGCGTACGGGCTGGACGCCGCGTCCGGGGTGATGGCCTGGCTGGAGGAGCAGGGCAGGGGCGTGCGGGTCGGGCCGGACCCCTCCCACGTCGTCCCCGTCGTGCCCGCCGCCTGCGTCTTCGACCTGGGCCGGGGCGGCGACTTCACGGCCCGGCCCGACGCGGCGACCGGCCGGGCCGCCGTCGAGGACGCCGCGCGCGCCGAGCCGTTCGCCCCGGTCGCGCAGGGCAACGTCGGCGCGGGCACCGGCGCGGTGGTCGGCAGGTTCAAGGGCGGTGTCGGGAGCGCGAGCGTGCGTCTGGAGTCGGGGGTCACGGTCGCCGCGCTGGTCGTCGCGAACGCCGCGGGGTCGGGGGTCGATCCGGCGACGGGGGCGCTGTACGGGCGGTACTTCGAGGGGCAGCAGGTGCGTTACCCGGCGCCAGAGGTCCACGAGGAGGCGAAGCGTCGCCTTGCCGACGCCGCCGCCGAGAACGGCCCGCCGCCGCTGAACACCACTCTCGCCGTGGTCGCGACCGACGCCGAACTCACCAAGGCGCAGGCGCAGAAGCTGGCCGGTACGTCGCACGACGGCATGGCGCGTGCGGTGCGGCCCGTCCACCTCCTCAACGACGGCGACACGGTCTTCGCCCTGGCCACCGGGGAACACGCCCTCGCCGCGGAGAACCCCCTCGCCCTCAACGAGATCCTCGCCGCGGGCGCCGACCTGGTGACCGAGGCGATCACGCGGGCGATGCTGGCGGCCGACTCGGTCCGGACGCCGGGCGGCACCTTCCCCGCCTACCTCGACCTCTACAACAAATAGTCCATACAGCTCAGAAGAGGCCAAAACGCCTGCGGCGCACGGCCGTTGGGCTCACCGAGTGTGCCCACACTCACACTGTCCGGACGGAACCTCTCCGCGCACAGGTCGCTCTTAACTCGTACTGGATCAGAACACGTAACTGGATCAGAACACGTACTTGGAGCAGCCCGTGACAAGGTCGGTCATAGTCAACCCCCGGCGCCGTGCCCTGCTGGCCGCCACCGCGCTCGCCGCCGTGGGCGCGCTGACCCTCACTGCCTGCGGCGGGGACGCCGACGCCAAGGACGACAAGAAGGGCGGCACCTCGGCGGCCAAGGGCGCCGACATCACCATCTCGTCCAAGGACGGCGCAACCGACGCCTCGATCAACGCCACCGGCGTCAAGGTCAAGGGCGGCAAGCTGACCAGCGTGAAGATGACGTCGGTGACGTCCGGCGCCGCGGTCGAGGGCACCATCAGCGGCGACGGTTCCAGCTGGAAGCCCAAGGCACAGCTGGAGCGCGGCACGAAGTACAAGGTGACCGCCAACGCCAAGGACGCCAAGGGCAACGCGGCGACGGAGAACGCGACGTTCACCACCGTCTCCACGGCCAACAGCTTCATCGGCAGCTACACGCCCGACGGCGGCAGCACGGTCGGCGTCGGCATGCCGGTCTCCTTCAACTTCGACAAGGCGATCACGGAGAAGAAGGACGTCCAGTCCAACATCACGGTCACGTCGAGCAGCGGCCAGAAGGTCGTCGGCCACTGGTTCGGCAACCAGCGCCTGGACTTCCGGCCCGAGGAGTACTGGAAGGCCGGCTCCAAGGTCACCATGAAGATCAACCTGGACGGCGTGAAGGGCGGGAACGGCATCACCGGCGTGCAGCACAAGACGGTCACCTTCACCGTCGGCCGCGCGCAGGTCTCCACCGTCGACGTGCAGGCCAAGAAGATGACGGTCGAGCGGGACGGCAAGGTCATCAAGACCGTCCCGATCTCCGCGGGCAGCCCGTCGAACCCGACGTACAACGGCAAGATGGTGATCTCGGAGAAGTTCACCCAGACCCGGATGAACGGTGACACGGTCGGCTTCGGCGGCGAGTACGACATCAAGGACGTACCGCACGCCATGCGGCTGTCCACGTCGGGCACCTTCATCCACGGCAACTACTGGGGCTCGCCGTCGATCTTCGGCAGCGCCAACACCAGCCACGGCTGTGTCGGCCTCCAGGACGCGCGCGGCGCGGGCGACCCGAACACCCAGGGCGCCTGGTTCTACAACAACTCCCTGATCGGCGACGTCGTGTCGGTCACCGGTTCTCCCGACAAGACCATCTCCCCGGACAACGGCCTCAACGGCTGGAACATGTCGTGGAGCGAGTGGACGGCGGGCAGCGCGACCTGACACGCGCCCAGGCGCCCACGCACCCGGACGCCCTCACCCCCTCAACTGAGCGAGCCACGTGGGAACTTCCCGCGTGGCTCGCGCGTTTTCCTGTTCCCGGGCATGATGTCGGACCCAGGGGCTACGGTATGCACTCACCAGGTGACATGTAGCAACGCCGGGAGTAAGCCTTGAGCGTTCCGTACGACACTGCGTACGAGCCACCCGAGTCGCCCGAGCCACACTCTCCGGAGGAGCACCTCGAGCGACTCCTCGGCCGCGCCCTGAACTCCTTCGACCTGCCGGACGAGGTGCTGGCCCGTCTCGGCTCGGCGCTGGCCCACGACAGTTCCCTGCACTCCGCGCACCACAGTTCGGGGCTGCACCGCGAGACGTACAGACATACCTGGCTGCTCGCCGACGCGTCTGTGCTCACCCTCTGGGAGCTCGTCCACAACACCGCACCGGGCAGCGCCCCGACCCATGAGGTCTACGCAGACGAGGAGGAGGCGGGCGTCGCCACCTCACGTCTGCCGCTGCCGCCCGACCCGCCCGCGTGCGGTCGGCCCGTGGTGCTCCAGCTCCCGGCCGACTCCGAGCCCCGGCACGCGTACGTTCCCGACGACTCCGCGGACCACGCGCGCCGGCTCCTGCGCCGCGCGGAGAACCCCGACGGCGACCGGCCGGACAAGAGCGTCGAGCGGCTGCTGCGCGCGGCGTTCGCGCACCAGATCACCCAGGCCTTCGGCCGCCCCTGCCTGTCCGGGGAGATACGCATGTGCTTCGCGCTCTACGAGCACGCGTTCCTGCTCTTCGACGGCGGCGAGGTCAGCCTGTGGGAGGTCGAGCACACGCTCACGCCCGACGGACGGCACATGTGCGAGGTGTACGACACGGAGGAGGCGGCCCGCGCCGCGATGGAGCGCAGGGCCCGTGACTGGACGGCACGCGGCCACGACAGCCGGACCAACCGGACCAACCGGGCGAGTGGAACCAACCGAACCAACCGCAACAGCCCGACGCAGGGCTGAAGGAGCCGGAGCCGGGACGCCGCGTGGCTCAGGAGCGGCCCTCGCCGAACTGTCGTACGAGACCGGCGAAGGCGGCCCGCTCGTCCGCCGTGAGTTCCACGGTCTCCGCACGCGGCGGGCCCGGCTGGGCCGAGATGACGCCTCCCCCGCTCGCCCGAAGCCGAGAGCCGGGGGAAGCACCGAGCGGCCGGCTCTGCCGCCACGCCTCCGCGTCGAAGCGGTCCTTGCGCATCACCCGCACCAGGCCGACGGCCCAGACGACGGTCGCCACGGCGAGCACGGACACGCCTATCTGCTGAACGATCGAGACATCCCGGAGCATGCGGCCCAGTAGACAACAGGGCCGGGCTCTTCCGACAGGGGGTAATGGGACTTAGGTCCCGAAGTGACGCAAGTCGCACACTCCGCCTCAGACCGCCGTTGCGGACTCCTTGATGTCAGCCGCCGCACCCGCCCCGGCCTTCTCCTCCGCCCCGGCCTTTTCCTCCGCCGCTGCCTTCTCCTCCGCCGCCCGCGCCTCGCCGGGTGGCGCCTTCCTGGCCCCCTTGAGCAGGACGACCACGACCGTCGTCACGCAGACGCCGGCGGCGATCGCGACCAGGTACAGCAGCGGCTGGCCGATCAGCGGGACCACGAACACACCGCCGTGCGGCGCGCGCAGGGTGCAGTCGAAGGCCATCGAGAGGGCGCCGGTGACCGCGCCGCCCGCCATGGAGGCGGGGATGACGCGCAGCGGGTCGGCCGCCGCGAACGGGATCGCACCCTCGGTGATGAAGGAGGCGCCGAGGAACCAGGCCGCCTTGCCGTTCTCCCGCTCGGTCTTGGTGAAGAGGCGTCCGCGGACCGTCGTGGCGAGCGCCATGGCGAGCGGCGGGACCATGCCCGCGGCCATCACGGCGGCCATGACCTTGAGGCTTCCGTCGGTCGGGTGGGCGAGGCCGCCGACCGCGAAGGCGTAGGCCACCTTGTTCAGCGGGCCGCCGAGGTCGAAGCACATCATCAGGCCGAGGATGACGCCGAGGATGATCGCGTTGGCCCCGGAGAGGCCCTCCAGCCAGTCGGTCAGCGCGCTCTGCAGCGAGGCGATGGGCTTGCCGACGACGAGGAACATCAGGAAGCCGACCACCGCCGAGGAGATCAGCGGGATCACCACGACCGGCATGATGCCGCGCAGCACGGCCGGGATGCGCACCCGCTGGATGCCCATGACGACGGCGCCCGCGAGCAGGCCGGCGGCCAGGCCGCCGAGGAAGCCCGCGTTGATGGTGACGGCGACCGAGCCGCCGACGAAGCCGGGGACGAGACCGGGGCGGTCGGCCATTCCGTAGGCGATGTAGCCCGCGAGGACCGGGACCAGGAAGGCGAAGGCCAGCCCGCCGATCTGGAAGAGCAGCGCGGCCCAGCTGGTGTGGTCCGTCCAGACGAAGTGCTCGGCGACGGACGGGGCCTTGTCGATCTTCCAGCCGCCGATGGCGAACCCGAGGGCGATCAGGAGGCCGCCCGCGGCGACGAAGGGGACCATGTAACTGACGCCGGACATCAGCCACTTGCGGAGCTTGGTGGCGTAGCCGTCGCCGCTGTCGCCCGTGGTGTCGACGGGGCTGGTTCCGGAGGTGGGGCCGCCGGTGGGGGCGGACGTCTCGCCGCGTGCGGCCTTCTCCCGTACTTCCGCGATGAGTTCGGCGGGGCGGTTGATGCCCGCCTTCACTCCCACGTCGACGGTGGGCTTCCCGGCGAAGCGGTCCTTGTCCCGCACGGGGACGTCGTGCGCGAAGACGACGCCGTCCGCGGCGGCGACCACCGCGGGGTCGAGGCGGGCGAAACCGGCCGACCCCTGCGTCTCGACCGTGATCTCCACACCGGCGTCGCGGGCCGCGTTCTCCAGGGACTCCGCGGCCATGTACGTGTGGGCGATACCGGTGGGGCAGGAGGTGACGGCGACGATGCGGAAGGGTTCCTCGGCGCCGGTATCGGCGCCGGAGCCATCGCCGGTCTCGGGGGCGGTCTCGGGGGCGGTCCCGGTGCCGGTCCCGGTGCCGGTGCTGGTGCCGATGCCGGTCCCGATGCCGGTCCCGATGCCGGTGCCGGTCCCGATGCCGGTGCCGGTCTCGGGGGCGGCCGCCGGGCCGGTCTCCTCGGCGGCGGCAGCGTCACCGCTGATCAGTGCCGCCGCCTCCGCGGCCGAACGCGCCGACCGCAGCGCGGTCGTGAACTCCGCGTCCATCAGCTGCCGTGCCAGCGACGACAGGATCGTCAGATGGGCGTCGTCCGCGCCCGCCGGGGCCGCGATCAGGAAGATCAGGTCGGCGGGGCCGTCCGGCGCGCCGAAGTCGATGCCGCGTGCCGAGCGGCCGAAGGCGAGGGTCGGCTCGGTGACGTGCGCGCTGCGGCAGTGCGGGATGCCGATGCCGCCGTCCAGGCCGGTCGGCATCTGCGCCTCGCGGGCCGCGACATCGGCCAGGAACCCGTCCAGGTCGCTCACGCGCCCGAGCGCCACCATGCGTTCGGCGAGGGAGCGGGCCGCGGCTTCCTTGGTTTCGGCGGACTGGTCGAGTTCGAGGTCGACCAGGTCCGCGGTGATCATCTCGGTCATCGCGGGCTCCTTCGCACGCGTATCGCCCGTACCGCTCGGTGGGCGGGAGCTGCTGGGGGGACGGGGGCAGCTGATGGGGTGGGGACAGCCAGGGGGGCGGGGGAAGCTGGGGGGACGGGGGCAGCTGATGGGGTGGGGACAGCCGGGGGGACGGGGGCTGTTGAGAGGGGTGTGGCAGGGGGGAACGTGGGGCTCATGCGGCGGGCTCCGTCAGTACGCGGTCCATCGGGACGTCGCCCGTCACGGTGACCGCGTCAGGTACGAGGTCGGACGGGCTCGGCATCGCGCTGCCCGGCAGCTGAACCGCGGCCGCGCCGTGCGCCACGGCGGACGCGAGAGCGGCGGGACCCGTGCCGCCGGCGATCAGGAAGCCGGCGAGGGAGGAGTCACCGGCGCCGACGTTGCTGCGGACGGTGTCGACGGGGGCGCTCGCGAAGTACGCGCCCGTCGCGTCGACCAGAAGCTGGCCGTCGGCGCCGAGGCTGGCGAGGACGGCGCGGGCGCCCGACTCCCGCAGTTCCTCCGCCGCCTTGACCGCGTCGCCGACCGTGGTGAGGGGGCGGCCCACGGCCTCGGCGAGCTCCTCGACGTTGGGCTTGACGACATCGGGGCGCTCGGCGAGCGCGGCGAGCAGGGCGGGCCCTGAGGTGTCCAGGGCGATCCGGGCACCGGCCGCGTGGGCGCGGGCCACCAGCTCCGCGTACCAGGAGGGCTTCAGCCCGCGCGGCAGGCTGCCGCAGCAGGCGATCCAGTCGGCACCCTCCGACCGCTCGCCGACGGTGGCGAGCAGCGACTCCCGCTCCCGCTCGGACAGTTCGGGGCCGGGCGCGTTGATCTTCGTGAGCGTGCCGTCCGGTTCCGCGACCGCGATGTTGGAACGGGTCTGTCCGGCCACCGGCACCGGGGCGGCCTCGATGCCCTGCTCGTCGAGGAGCTGGGCGACCAGCGCGCCGGGCGCCCCGCCGAGCGGCAGCACGGCGACCGTCCGCACGCCCGCGGCCGCGACGGCCCGCGAGACGTTGACGCCCTTGCCGCCCGGGTCCATGCGCTCGCCGGTGGCGCGGACGACCTCGCCGCGGTCGAGCGACGGCACCTCGTAGGTGCGGTCGAGGGAGGGATTGGGGGTGACGGTGAGGATCATGCGCGTACTACTTCCGTGCCGCCGCGTTCGATGGCGGCCGTGTCGTCGTCGGTGAGGCCGGTGTCGGTGATCAGCAGGTCCACGTCGGCGAGGTCGCCGAAGCGGGCGAAGTGCTCCTGGCCGTGCTTGGCGGAGTCGGCGAGCAGCACGACGCGGCGGGCCGCTGCGACGGCCGCACGCTTCACGGCCGCCTCGGCGAGATCGGGGGTGGTGAGGCCGCCCTCGGCGGAGAAGCCGTTCGCGGCGAGGAAGAGGACGTCGGCGCGGATCTCGCCGTACGCCCGCAGCGCCCAGGCGTCGACGGCCGCGCGCGTCCGCTGCCTGACTCTGCCGCCGATGAGGTGGAGCTGGATGCCGGGGTGGTCGGCGAGGCGGGCGGCGGTGGGCAGCCCGTGCGTGACGACGGTGAGCGTCGACTCCAGCGGGAGCCCCGCCGCGAGCCGCGCGACGGTCGAACCGGCGTCGAGGATGACGCTGCCCTCCGCGGGCAGCTCGGCGAGGGCGGCGCGGGCGATGCGGTCCTTCTCGTCGGCGGCGGTGCCCTCGCGCTCGGTGAGGTCCGGCTCGAAGTCGAGCCGCCCGGCCGGTATGGCGCCGCCGTGCACGCGGCGGACGAGACCGGCGCGGTCGAGCGCCTTCAGGTCGCGCCGGATGGTCTCGGCGGTGACCTGGAACTCCTCGGCCAGCGACAGTACGTCGACCCGCCCGCCGTCCCGCGCGAGCCGCAGGATCTCCTGCTGCCGCTCCGGTGCGTACATGTCCGTTCGCCTCCGCCGAATGCCCGAGCTTGTGGTTTCACTGGGAGAGTACGGCCGGGTTTCGGGAAAGTAAACAGTTCCGGGCGCGACTCGGACACAAACGGACTTCGGTCCTGCCGACAGCACGGCGCCTCGGCCCTGAGCCGTAGGCAGCTTCGGCCGTAGGCATTCGGTCGTAGGCGCTTCCGGCCCTACGGCCAGGGAAAGGCGTCCAGCGCCGCGAGGCACCGCGCCGCGAGGGCGGCCGGGCCTGCGGAGCCGGAGGCGTCCGCGGGGTCGTCGCCCGCGGACCAGGTCTCGACGGCCACCCGCACCGCCGCGCTCGCGACGGCCGCCGCGAGACGCAGGTCCAGGTCCCGGGCCGGGCCGTCGGGCTCAGGCTCACCCGCGCGCCCCGCGCGCTCCCCGAGCATCGCGCGCTCCCCGAGCCCCGCACGCTCCCCGAGCACCGCCAGCAGCGTCTGCTCCGACGCGTGGCACGCGTCCGCCCACACCGCGCGCAGCGCCGGGCTCTCCGCCGACATGCGGAGCAGCGAGCGCACCCAGTCCAGGGACTCCACCGCCGCGGCGTCGTCGGCGGCGAGCGCGTCCGTGACCGCGTACCGCAGCGCGTCAGGGACCGACAGCTCCGCCGGCGCGCGGCGCACCGCCTCCGCCCACTGCTGGGCGCCCGCGGCGAAGAGCGGCGCCACCGACTCCTCCTTGGTCGCGAAGTAGCGGTAGAAGGTGCGCGGGGCGACTCCGGCTGTCCGGGCGATGTCCTCGGCGCGGGTGGCCCGCAGACCATCCGCGACGAAGAGCGTCGCGGCGGTGCGCGCGATGTCGAGACGGGTCTCGGTCTTACGACGCTCCGTCAGCGACGGCGGCGACGACGTGAACGGCGGCGACGGCTGCGACGACTGCGAACCACTGGGCATGACAGGCAGGTTATGCCAGCCCACGCCACGGCACCCCGAGACTCAGACTGCCTATATGGCAGAATCTGCCACCGTCAGAAGCGCGGGGGCGAGCAAAAGGTGGGCAATCAGCGGTGCGTCGTCGGAAGTTCCTTCTCCACACGGCCGGTCTCACCGGCGCCACCGCGCTCGGCACCGCCGGCCTCAGCGCCTGTTCCGCGGAGACCGACACCCCGCTCAAGCTCCTCGTGGCCAGCTACGACAAGAGCGTGGGTTCCTCGATCGGCGACCAGTGGGGCAGCCTCATCGGCGCCTTCAGGAAGGCCCACCCGGACATCCGGGTCGACCTCGAACGCGTCCCCTTCGCCAAGCTCGACCAGACCCTGGCCCGGCGCGTGAAGGATGGCGACGCCCCCGACATCGCGCAGTCCAACTTCTTCGCGCCCTACGCCGAGGACGACAAGCTGTACGGGGCGTCCGACCTGTTCGACGTCCGTACCGAGGGCGACTTCATCCGCTCCTACGCGGAGGCGGGCATGGTCGACCGCGTCCAGTACGGCCTGCCCTTCCTGGCCAGCACCCCGCGGCTCTTCTACAACAAGGCCCTCTTCAAGCAGGCCCGCGTCCGAGCGCCCCGCTCCTGGGCCGAACTGCGGGACGCGGCCGAGGCGTTGAAGGCGATCGGCGTACCCACCCCCTACGGCTTGCAGCTCGGCCCCGAGGCCGCCGAGGACGAGGCGCTCGCCTGGCTCCTCGCGGACGGCGGCGGCTACGCGGGCCTCACCGGGTACGACTTCGCCACCCCCAGCAACATCGACACCCTCACCTGGCTGCGCGACAACCTCGTGACGCGCGGCCTCGCGGGCGCCGACCCCAAGTCGCTGACGAGGACGGACGCGTACGCCCAGTTCCTGCGCGGCAAGATCGGCATGATGATCGCCCATCCGGTCCTGATGGGCGCCGCCGACCAGGCCAAGTTCCCTTACGGGCACGCCCCGTTCCCCAAGAAGCACGGCGGTGCGGCACCGCCCGTGGGTCTCAACGACTGGCTGATGGCGTTCAAGCAGAACGGGCGGCGCGAGCAGTGCGGGACGTTCCTGAGCTACTTGTACGGCCGTAAGTCCGCGTTGGCGTACGGCGGCAGCCAGTCCGCGCTGCCGGTGACGAGCTCCGCGTCGGACGCCCTGCGCAAGGACCCGAAACAGCGGCCGCTCTGGGACTTCATCGACCAGATGCCGCAGGCGCAGTTCCAGCCGACGAATCTCGGCTCGTGGCCGGAGGTCCGAAGCGCGGTGCGCCGCCGTGTCGGCGAGGCGGTGGCCAAGGGCGGCAGCCCGAAGAAGGTTCTGGAGGCCCTGGACACGGCGGCGACCCAGGCGGAGCTCTAGCGCTCCGCCTGGCAGGCGGTTCGTTCGTCAGGCGGTTCGTTCGGCAGGCGGTTCGTTCAGCAGGCGGTTCGTTGCCTGCGGGCCCGTTGTGGCTGGTCACGCAGTTCCCCGCGCCCTGAAGGGGCGCGGCAAACCCCGTACCGCCGTCCGTCCGGCCGTCCGGCCATCCGGTCACGGCACCAACGAAGGCTCCCTCTCCGGGCTTTCGGCGTCGGCCACGGTCTCGCTCGCACCCTCCACATGCACCCGCGGCTTCGCCGGCAGGGCGAACATCACCAGGAAGATGACGGCGAGCACACCCGTCACCCACCACAGCGCGTTCTGGAACCCGTCCACGAACTCCGCGGGGACGCGGTCCGGCGTGACCCGCTCGTCGATCACTCCGAAGAAGACCACCGACACCAGGCCGAGGCCGAGCGCGGTGCCCATCTGCTGCACGGTGTTGATGAGCCCGGAGGCCGAACCCGCGTGCTCCTTCGGGACGTCCGAGAGGACCGCGTCCGTGAGCGGGGCGACGATCAGGCCCATGCCGATGCCCATGACGACCAGCGGGAGCGCCATCTGCCAGGGCGCGATGTCCGCGCCGTACCGCCCGGCCTCCCAGATGTAGATGAGCACGCCCGCCGCCATCGCCAGCGCGCCGGCCTGCAGCACCTTGCGGCCGAAGCGGGGCACGAGCTTCTGCACGGAGATGCCGGCCGCCACCGAGACGGCGATCGAGAACGGCACCCCGGTCAGTCCGGCGCGCAGTGCGGTCCAGCCGAGGCCGACCTGCATGTAGAGCGTCCAGACCAGGAAGAAGATGCCCAGCGTGACGCCGAAGACGGTCTGCACCGCGATGCCCGCGGCGAAGCTCTTCACCTTGAACAGCGACAGCTCGACGAGCGGCGAACCGTCCTTCGCGGCCTTCCTCTTCTCGTACGCGATGAGGGCGCCGAAGACGACGAGGGAGCCCGCCATCATGACGTGGCCCCACACCGGCCAGCCCAGCTCGCGCCCGCGGGTGAGCGGGTAGAGCAGCATCAGCAGGCCGACGGTGACCAGGACGACGCCGACGAGGTCCAGCTTGAGGGCCCGCGGCGCCTTGGACTCGGTGATGAACTTCCGTCCGAGGACGAGCGCCGCGATGCCGACCGGCAGGTTGATGAGAAAGATCGGGCGCCATTGGAGGCCGAGGATGTTCCACTCGGTGAGCAGCGCGCCGAGCAGCGGACCGGAGACCGCGCCGAGGCCGACGATCATGCCGAAGAGCCCGAAGACCTTGCCGCGCTCGTGGGCCGGGAAGGTGGCGTGCACGATCGACAGCACCTGCGGCACCATCAGCGCGGCCATGCCGCCCTGGAGGATGCGCGACGCGACCAGCATCTCCGGGTTCACCGCGAAGCCGCAGAGCGCGGAGGCGACGGTGAATCCGGCGACGCCTATCAGGAAGAGCCGCTTGCGGCCGTGGATGTCGCCGAGCCGGCCGCCGGTGACGAGACCGGCGGCGAACGCGAGGGCGTAGCCCGCGGTGATCCACTGGATCTGGCTGAACGTGGCGCCCTCGTCCCGCTCGATGGCCGGGATGGCGATGTTGACGATGGTGACGTCGACGAGGTCCATGAACGCGGCGGTCATCACGATGGCCAGGGCGAACCAGCGCCGACGGTCACCGGCGGGCGCCGGAGTCCCGGGGGCGGAGGTAGTGCTGGGTGAAGTCATGCGGCAAGGCTAGGGGCCATATAGGCCAGGACATGACCTAGTTGTCCGGCATGCTGTTCGGCATGACGACGGACGACATGACAACGGACGGCACGACGTCAGGCCCCACACCGACGAGCACCACGACACCAGGGCGGGCGGCATGACGGCGGACGGTACGGTCGCCGGCACCGACACCCCTGCCCGCCTCTTCCAGCTCCTCTCCCTCCTCCAGACGCCCCGCGAGTGGCCCGGCGCCGAGCTCTCCGAGCGGCTCGGGGTCAGCAGGCGGACGGTGCGGCGCGACATCGACCGGCTGCGGGACCTCGGCTATCCCGTGCGGGCCAGCCAGGGCGCGGCCGGCGGCTACCGGCTGGTCGCGGGCAAGGCCATGCCACCGCTCGTCCTGGACGACGAGGAGGCCGTGGCCATCGCGGTCGGGCTGCGGGCCGGGGCAGGGCACGCGGTGGAGGGCGTGGAGGAGGCGTCGGTGCGGGCGCTCGCGAAACTGGAGCAGGTGCTGCCGGGGCGGCTGCGCCACCGGGTCTCCGCGTTGCAGATCGCGACGACGGCGCTGACCAGCGGGGACGGGGCGAGTATCGCGCCGGAGACGCTGACGGTGATGGCGTCGGCGGCGGCAGGCCATGAGCGGCTGCGGTTCGCCTACCGCGCGGGCGACGGCACGCAGTCGCGTCGCCTCACCGAGCCGTACCGGCTGGTGTCGACGGGGCGGCGCTGGTACCTCGTGGCGTTCGACATCGACCGCGAGGACTGGCGGACCTTCCGGGTGGACCGGGTGGCCGAGCCGTTCGCGACGGGTGCGCGGTTCGTGCCGCGGGAGCTGCCGGAGGGGGACGCCGCGGAGTACATCCGGCAGTCGATGTGGCGCGGCAGCCGGACATACGACCTGGACGTGACGTTCGCCGCGCCCGCGGAGTTCATCGCCGCGCGGCTGCCCGCGCACATGGGGCCGGTGGAGCCCCTGGACGACCACAACTGCCGCCTGCGCTGCGCGGCCTCGGACTCCGTCGAGTGGGTGGCGGTCCGTCTGGCGCTCCTGGGCCGCGACTTCAAGGTCCACGGCCCCCAGGAGCTGGTGGACTGCGTCAGGGACATGAGCGCACGCCTGACCCGCTCGCTCGCGACAGAAGGGCGGGCGGGTGGGGAAAACGCGCGGAGCGCGACGCCCCGGCAAGGCGGCGCAGGACCAGAAGGCAACCGCCCAGGCCCGGCCGCCTAGGCCGCCGCGTCGAAGCCCGTGTCCCGGGCCAGCTTCTTCAGTTCCAGCAGCGCGTGCTTCTCGATCTGGCGGATCCGCTCACGGGTCAGCCCGTGCTCCTTGCCGACCTCCGTCAGCGTCCGCTCGCGGCCGTCGTCTATGCCGTACCGCATCTTGATGATGGACGCCGTGCGCTGGTCGAGGCGGCCGAGGAGGCCGTCGAGCTCCTCGCTGCGGAGCAGCGAGAGGACGGACTGCTCGGGCGAGACCGCCGACGTGTCCTCCAGGAGGTCGCCGAACTGGGTGTCGCCCGTGTCGTCCACGCCCATGTTCAGCGAGACGGGGTCGCGCGCCCAGTCCAGGACGTCGATGACGCGCTCGGGCGTCGAGGACAGCTCCGCGGCGATCTCCGCGGGCTCCGGATCGCGGCCGTTCTCACGGTTGAACTCGCGCTGCACGCGGCGGATGCGGCCCAGCTCCTCCACCAGGTGGACGGGGAGGCGGATGGTGCGGGACTGGTCGGCTATGGAGCGGGTGATGGCCTGGCGAATCCACCACGTGGCGTACGTGGAGAACTTGAAGCCCTTGGCATAGTCGAACTTCTCGACGGCGCGGACCAGGCCCGCGTTCCCCTCCTGGATCAGGTCGAGGAGCGGGAGGCCGCTGCGCGGATAGCGGCGGGCGACCGCGACGACCAGGCGGAGGTTCGAGCGGATGAAGACGTCCTTGGCGCGCTCGCCGTCGGCGACGAGGGCTTCGAGCTCCTCGCGGTCGGCGGTGACCTTGCTGTCCCCGACCTCGCCGTCGAGGATCTTCTGTGCGTACACCCCCGCTTCGATGATCTGGGAGAGCTCCACTTCCTTGGCGGCGTCGAGCAGCGGCGTACGCGCGATCTCGTCGAGGTACATGCCGACCAGGTCGCGGTCGGCGATCTCCCCGCCTACGGCGCGAACACTGCGTGCCGCGTCGCTGTCGCCGGAGGCGGACTTACGACGGGCGACGGCACGGGTTGCCATGCGTGCTCCCTTGCGATGGTGGTCCTGGTCGGCCCTTTCTGGGGCCTCTGTGGTGGATGGCACACCCTCGGGTGCCCTGCATCCGATGGAAACAACGACTGGAATCCGGACAGAATTCCCAAGCCGCGCATCTTTTTTCCAAGCGGTGCAGTACCCTGTGGCGCCACACAGGGAGGCCGGATGCCGACGCAACGTAATGAGGTGCAGGTCAGGCCCGGCGTCGAGGCTGATCTCGAAGCCCTGACGGACCTCTACAACCACTACGTACGTGAGACGGCCGTCACCTTCGACACCGTCGCCTTCCTGCCGGAAGAGCGCCGCCCTTGGCTGCTCTCCCACCCTGAAGACGGCCCCTACCGCCTCTTGGTTGCCCAGGAACGCGATTCCGACACCCCCAGAGGCCCCGGCATCCACACCGGTCGGGTGCTCGGATATGTGACGAGTAGTCCTTTCCGCCCGAAGCCCGCCTACTCCACCTCCGTGGAAGTCAGCGTGTACTGCGCTCCGGACGCCGCGGGCCGCGGCATCGGCACGCTCCTCTACAAGGCGCTCCTGGAGGCCCTGGAGGGCGAGGACCTGCACCGCGCCTACGCCGGGATCGCCCTGCCGAACGAGGCGTCGATCCGCCTGCACGAGCGCTTCGGGTTCCGGCACGTGGGGACGTACGCGGAAGTGGGCAGGAAGTTCGGGCGGTACTGGGACGTCGCCTGGTACGAGCTGCCTCTCGGCCCCCGGACCTAGGCCCAGAGCCCGTTACGCACCGGCAGGTCGGCGGCCTACCGTCCCACCCCATGGATGACACCACAGCCGACGCCACAGCCGACACAACAGGCATCCTCGACGAAGCCCTGCAGCGGTTGCACACCTCCGGCCCCGAGCGCCTCGGGCGGCTCACCAACCACGCCCCGATGGCCGTCGAGGCGCTCGCCGCACACGGACAGGCCGGCGCCGTACACCGGTGGCTGGATCTCTACGCCCCCAGGCTCGAGGAGTTTCCCGCCCCTGTCGAGCGGGTCACCGACGCGAACTGGCACGTCGCGCTGGGTGATCCGCGCCGCGCCGCGGACTGGATCGCGTACTTCCGCCGCGAGATCGCGGACCGCCCCTGGCGCGATGTGCTCGCCCTGTGGTGGCCGCGGCTGCTGCCCGGTCTGTACGGGGGTGCGGCGCACCCGGTGATCCGGGTGGGCCACGCCGTGCGCACGCTGGAGGAGGGCGGCACGACCGGGCCCCGCCTCGACGAGCTCGCCCACGGCCTCGGCTACTGGGCCGCCCGCCACCACCCCGTCACCGGTCTCGCCGTCCTGCCGGGCGCCCGCAGCGCGGCCGGGGCGCTGGACGCGGTGCCGCCCATCGCGAACCGGAAGGACGGCGGCTTCCCCACCCGGCTCGCCCGGGTCGAGGGGCTGCCCGTGTGGGCCGACTCGGTGGACGAGCCGGAGGAGGCGCGGCGCAGGCTGGCCGAGCTGGTGCGGGCGGCCACCCACCGGTACGCCACGCACGGCCACGGCGACGAGACAATGTTGGTGCACGCGGCGACCGCGCCCAACGCCGTGCTGCGCGCCCTGCCCGCGCTCCCCCGCGCCCTGTGGGTGCCGAGCCTGCGCGCCGCGTGGACCGCGTCGGCGGCGATCACGGCGATGTACGCGCCGGACGAGCCCGTGGCGTACACCCCGCCGGGCACGTTCACCGCCGAGGAAGTCTTCGAGCGGGCCCTTGCGCACGGCGACGAGCACGTCATCAAGCTGACGGACACGGCGCTCGACGTCGGTGACGAGCGGGCCCTGGCGGCGGCCCTGCGCGCGGTCGAGCTCAGCGAGCCGCTCGGCTAGGGCCGACCCGCGCCGGTCACCCGAACTGCACCGACCTCTTCGCGAGCCCCATCCAGAACCCGTCGATCACGCTGCGCTGCCCGCCGAGGTCCCCCGCCGCCTCGGCCGCGCCGAGCGTCACGAAGAGCGGTGCGAAGTGCTCGGTGCGGGGGTGGGCGAGCTGCCCGGCGGGGGACTTGTGCCCGAAGTCGAGCAGCGCGTCCACGTCACCCGCCTCCAGGGCCTCGTGTCCCCAGGTGTCGAACTCCGCCGACCAGGCGGGCACTCCGCTCTGGCGCAGCGCCGCCAGGTTGTGCGTGAAGAAGCCGCTGCCGACGATGAGTACGCCCTCGTCGCGCAGCGGCGCCAGCTTGCGGCCGATGTCCATGAGGCGGCGCGGGTCGAGGGTCGGCAGGGAGATCTGGAGGACGGGGATGTCCGCGTCCGGGTACATCTCGACGAGCGGGACGTACGCGCCGTGGTCGAGGCCGCGGTCGGGTACGTCCTGCACGGGCGTGCCGGGTGCGCGCAGCAACGCGCGTACGGAAGCGGCGAGTTCGGGCGCGCCGGGCGCGGCGTACGTCACCTGGTAGTAGTGCTTGGGGAAGCCCCAGAAGTCGTACACGAGGGGCAGGGTCTCGGTGGCGGACAGCGCCAGCGGGGCCTCCTCCCAGTGGGCGGAGACCATCAGGATCGCCCTGGGGCGCGGCAGCTCCGCGGACCAGGCGGCCAGCTCGCCGGGCCAGACGGGGTCGTCGGCGAGCGGCGGGGCGCCGTGGCTGAGGTACAGGGCGGGCATGCGGGTCATCGCGCACCTCCGGGCGGGCGGACATCTGGGCGGCGGGACGGCGGGACGGCGGGACGTACCGAAAGTACTTGAAAGCTCAAGCTCTACGCCCGACGGTACGCCCGGTTTGTTCAAACTTCAAGAAAGGGCCTCGTACAGTGGGGTACATGGATACGGCAGCGACCCCTCCCCCGGCCGGTGAGCCGAACTGGCTGGACGGCGACGAGCAGCGCGTCTGGCGCGTCTACCTCCAGGCGACGACTCTCCTCGACGACTTCCTCGACCGTCAGTTGCAGCGCGATGCGGGCATGCCGCACATGTACTACGGCATCCTGGTCCAGCTGTCCGACGCCCCGCGGCGACGACTGCGGATGACCGAGCTGGCCAAGACCATGAAGATCACCCGCTCCCGCCTCTCCCACGCGGTCGCCCGCCTGGAGAAGAGCGGCTGGGTGCGCCGCGAGGACTGCCCGTCCGACAAGCGCGGCCAGCTGGCGATCCTCACCGACGAGGGCTTCGAGGTGCTGCGCAGGACCGCCCCCGGCCATGTCGCCGCCGTCCGCCAAGCCCTCTTCGACCGGCTCACCCCGGAACAGCAGAAGTCCCTCGGCGAGATCATGACGATCGTCGCCGAGGGACTTCAGCCGAAGGAGGCCGGGGCGGACCTCCCCTGGCTCCGCTAGGTCCTCACAGAGACCCTCACCGAGGTCCTCACCGAGGTCCTCCCCAAGGGGGTGGGGTCAGTGGGCCATCACCGGGATCTTCACCTCGTCCTCGGCGCCGTCCGCCGAGTCGCCCGAGGCCGGAGCGCCGCCCTGGTGGCCGGTGTTGATGAACGTCGACGCGATCAGCGCGGAGACGACCAGGATGCCGACCGCCCACCAGATGGCGCTGGTGTAGCCCTCGACCATGGCCTGCGCCTGGACGAGCTTCGGGTTGGCGGCGCCGGCCGCGTGGTCCGCGATGTACGCGGAGGTCGCGGAGGCGGCGATGGTGTTCAGGAGGGCCGTGCCGATGGCGCCGCCGACCTGCTGCGAGGTGTTGACCATCGCGGAGGCGACACCGGCGTCACGCGGCTCGACGCCGTGCGTGGCGAGCGACATGGCGGGCATGAACGCCGTACCCATGCCGAGGCCGAGCATCAGCTGCGCCGGCATGATCAGCCCGGTGTACGAGGTGCCGACCTCCAGCTGCGTCAGGAGCAGCATGCCGACGGCGGCGAGCAGGAAGCCCGGACCCATCAGCAGCCGCGGCGGGACGCGCGTCATCAGGCGGGCGCCGATCTGCGTGGAGCCCACGATCATGCCCACGATCATCGGCAGGAAGGCGAAGCCGGTCTTGACCGGCGAGTAGCCCTCGACGATCTGCAGGTAGTACGTGAGGAACAGGAACAGGCCGAACATCGCGATGATGGCGAGGCCGAGCGAGAGGTAGACGCCACCGCGGTTGCGCTCGGTCAGGACGCGCAGCGGGAGCAGCGGCGACTTGACCTTGGCCTCGGTGAGGACGAACGCGGCGAGCAGCACGACCGACGCCACGAACATGGCGATCGTCACCGAGTCCGACCAGCCGTCGGACTCGGCACGCGTGAAGCCGTAGACCAGCGCGACCAGACCCAGGGTGGACAGGACCACGCCGGGGATGTCGAGCGGCGAGCGGTTGCGGCCGCCGGCCGGCTCACGGATGACGAAGTACGCGCCCAGGGCCGCGACGACCGCGAACGGAATGTTGACGAAGAAGGTCCAGCGCCAGTTCAGGTACTCGGTGAGGAAACCGCCGAGGATCAGACCGACGGCGCCGCCGCCACCGGCGATCGCGCCGTAGATGCCGAAGGCCTTGGCGCGCTCCTTGGCGTCGGTGAACATCACCGCGAGCAGCGAGAGGGCGGCGGGCGCGAGCAGCGCGCCGAACACACCCTGGAGGGCGCGGGCGCCCAGCATCATGGCCTCACCGTTCGCGGCACCGCCGAGCGCGGAGGCCGCGGCGAAGCCGACCAGGCCGGTCACGAAGGTGCGCTTGCGGCCCCACAGGTCGGAGATGCGGCCGCCGAAGAGCAGCAGGCCGCCGAAGGCGAGTGCGTAGGCCGTGATGACCCACTGGCGATTGCCGTCGGATATGCCCAGGTCCTCCTGGGCGGAGGGCAGCGCGATGTTCACGATCGTCGCGTCGAGAACGACCATCAGCTGCGCGAGAGCGATGAAGACCAGCGCTTTCCAGCGGTTGGCGTCGGGCCCGGAATCGGGCTTGAGAGCTGTTTCGGACATAGGGAGCCACCTAGCGGTACGAAGTCGTGAAAGAGGTCGTGAGTGACGTCGTGAAAGAAGTCGTGAGTGACGTCGTGAAAGAAGTCGACAGAGAAACGGCCTGAAGGGTGAAGCGGGAAAGCGGGGTACGGCGGGGATCAGTTCTGACGGAGGTCCTCCAAAGTCGCCGCCGCGCCCGGGAGTTCGGATCGGGCGGGCGTCATCAGGCCGTCCAGGAACAGCTGAAGATGACGGTGGATGAAACTGTCCATGCCCATGCAGGCGGTGCCCGGCAGCGGCCGGGTGAGCTGGGAGAGGGCGACCATCAGGTCTCCGACGGCGATGTCGGTGCGCAGCTGCCCGGCCGCGCGGGCCCGCTCCATGAGCCCCTCGATGGACTGTTCCAGCCGCTCGCGGGCATCGAGCAGGTCGGGGTGGTAGAGGTCGAAGTCCGGCGCGAGTATCGGACACATGGCGCCGATCCGCTCGTCGGCCGCGGCGTGCACGAAGGTGCGCAGCGCCCCGAAGGCGGCGCCCTCGTCGGCGTCCGCCGTGGTGATGCCCTGCTCGGCGAGGTCCGCGACGCGGCCCGTCACCGTGAGGACGACCTGGCGCACCAGCTCCGCGCGGTCGGCGAAGTGGCGGTAGACCGTGGCGTTGCCGACGCCCGCCCGGCGCGCGACCTCGTCGAAGGGCACGTCCGCCCCGTGCTCGACGAACATCTCGCGTGCGGCGTCGACGATCCGCTCCCGGTTGCGCAGGGCGTCGGCCCGCGGGCGGGCGACTCGGCGCTGCGGTGCGGGGGCGGTGTCCACGGCTGCTCCTCGTGTGTCGGGTTCTGTGGTCCATCGGGTTCTGTGGTCCATGGGGTCCCGCGATGCGGGGAGTAAGTCCCCGCTTCGTACGGACACACGGTTAAACGGGGAGGGAGTCCCCGGATATTTCCCGTTCGCCGACCGATCTCCTGTGAGCCGGGTCACACCCCATTTCCCGGAAAGCCCTCGATCGGTCGCACCCAGCGAGCGCCCGCGCAGCCCTCGGCAGAGGGTGAGCGGACAGGGTGCAGTCAGGACGGGCGGCTGCCGCGGAGTGGAGGGCGCACGTATGCAGCAGCCGACCTGGCGCCGGATATGCCCCGTCCGCCGCGGTGTCGCCCTCGTCTCCGTCGCCGCGCTGGCCCTCGCGGTCACCACGTCGGCGAGCACCGGGCGCCTGATGGCGGACGCGCCGAGCGCGGCGGGCCCGGTGTCCGTCGCCCGCGGCACCGCCCTCGGCCCGTGCATGATCAGCGGCGCGATGGGCGTGCAGATGTCGGAGGGCGTGCCCACCCCGCCCGGCTATTCGCGCTCCACCGGCACCGTCCGGGCCCTGAACCTCATGGTCGACTTCTCCGACGCGCCCGGTCAGGGCAGCGCGATGGACCGCCTCGCGGAGTTCTTCCCGCAGACCTCGCAGTGGTTCCGCACGAGTTCGTACGGGCGCCTCGACTACCGCCCCGAGTCGCCCGTACCGGACTGGCTGCGGATGCCGAAGACGTTCAAGGAGTACGGGATAGAGCGCGGCGCCCCCTTCGACCCCGGCTACCGGCGGCTCGTCGAGGACATCGTGGCGGCCGCCGACCCGGACGTGGACTTCCGGACGTACGACCTCGTGAACATCCTGATCACCCCGAACGCGGGCCCTTCCGCGCTCGACACCGTCCTGTCGGTGACGTTCGCCGGCAACCACGAGGCGCCGGTCGCGGACGGCGTCCCGGTCTCCAACGCGTCGTTCGTCTACAGCCGCCAGGACGACGGCTCGGGCAGCTACGGGGAGACGGGCTACCGCGTCCTGCCGCACGAGAACGGCCACGTCTTCGGTCTGCCCGACCTGTACACGCAGGAGGGCGGCGGCGCGGTCGGCCACTGGGACATCATGAGTGAGGACTGGGGCGCCAACAACGACCTGCTGGCCTGGCACAAGTGGAAGCTGGGGTGGCTCGACGACGACCAGATCGGCTGCGCCGCGGACCCGGGCGCCTCCGAGCACGTACTCTCGCCGCTGTCCCGCTCCGGCGGCACGAAGCTGGCCTTCGCCCCGGTGAACGAGAAGACGGGGTACGCGATCGAGGCCCGCGCCCCCGGCGGCAACGACGAGGCGGTGTGCAAGCCGGGCGTCCTCGTCTACCGCGTGGACGCGGAGGTCGACACCGGCAACGGCCCGGTCACGGTCTCCGACGCGGCGCCCGACAGCGGCGGCTGCACCCGCCGTCCCAACGTCCACGCGGAGCTCTCCGACGCGACCTACGCCGTCGGCGAGACGTTCACCGACCGCGATTCGGGGGTGCGGGTGAAGGTGGCGGGAGTGACCGACGACGGCGACTACCGCGTCCACGTCACACGCCCCTGACCCCGGCTACGCCCCACCTACGCCCCGCCTACGCCCCGGGCACGGTCTGCCGCACCTGACGCAGGAACGCGGCGTTGTTCGGAGTCTTCCTGATCCGGTCGAGCAGCACTTCCAGAGCCCCCTGCTGATCCTGCCCGTGCAGGGCACGCCGCATCCCCCGCAGGGCGCTCAACTCCCCTTCCCCCACCAGCAGTTCCTCACGCCGGGTGCCGGACGGGATGACGTCGACGGCCGGGAAGACGCGGCGGCCGGCGATACCCCGGTCGAGCCACAGCTCCATGTTGCCGGTGCCCTTCAACTCTTCGAAGTAGTAGTCGTCGGCGCGTGATCCGGTCTCCACGAGCGCGGTCGCGAGCATGGTCAGGGACCCGCCCTCCTCGGCGAGGCGCGCGGCCCCGAAGAGCCGCTTCGGCCCCTGCACGGCGGCGGCGTCGACACCACCGCTGAGGGTGCGTCCACCACTGGCGGCCGCGTTGTTGTACGCCCGGCACAGCCGCGTCAGCGAGTCGAAGAGCATGACGACGTCACGCCCCTCCTCGACCATGCGCTTGGCACGCTCGACGGCGAGTTCGGCGAGTGCGATGTGCTCCTTGGCGGGCCGGTCGAAGGTCGAGGAGAGCACCTCGCCCCGGACGGACCGCTGCATGTCGGTGACCTCTTCGGGCCGTTCGTCGAGGAGTACGACCATGAGGTGGCACTCGGGATGGTTCCGGGCGACGGCGGCGGCGATCTGCTGGAGCAGCACGGTCTTGCCGGTCCTCGGCGGCGCGACGATCAGCCCGCGCTGCCCCTTGCCGACGGGCGCGACGAGATCGACGAGCCGCCCGGCGACGGACCCGCCGTCGGTCTCCATGCGGAGCTGCTCCCGAGGATGCAGCGGGGTGAGATCCCCGAACCGGGGCCGCCCCCGCAGAGCCGAGACAGCGAACCCGTTGACCCGCTCGACCCCGGCGAGCACACCGGGCCGCCCACACACCCCTTCGACGAAATCCCCGGCACGAAGCCCGAGTTGACGAACAACAGAGGCAGGCACCTGCACATCCCCACGCTCTAAAAGATAGGAGACCCCGCGCAGAAACCCTTTCCCGTCACGCCCCACATCAAGAACGCCCATACAGGCGCCATCAGTTGATGTATCAGGCGGAACGGCACAGACATCGGCCGACGATCCAACAGCAGTAACAGTCACGGTGAGTTTCCTTTCGCGGACACGCGAGGAGAGAGAGCCCGACGAGGCGGCATGACCACACCTTGTACAGCGGGCGACAAAGAGGACCTGCGGCAGAAGCCGACAGCGCAAAGAAGACGACGGGAAGAAGACCCCGAAGGAGCCCCTGAGATTCAGAGGGGACGGTGCAGCACGGGCGCCCGAGCCAGAGGGCGGGGCGCACACACGTACCACTCGCAAGGTAACACAGAAGAACACCCCACGAGGCCAGACGTCGACACCATCCCGCCCCACCCCACCTCACCCCATACGTTAGGTTAGGCTTACCTAACGAGTTGGGGGAGGTCACTCACCATGCCTGAGCACATACCGAACGAGTCGTACGCAGAGGGCGAGTTCGCCGGGCGTACGGCTCTGGTGACCGGCGCGGGCCAGGGCATCGGCGCCGCGGTGGCCACCACGCTCGCCGCCCGGGGCGCCCACGTCATCGCCACGGACCGCGACGCGCACGGCATCGACGAACTGGCCGCCGCTTCAAGAGGCGCGGCCGGCACCATCAAGCCCCGCGTCATGGACGTCACCGACGTCACAGCGGTCACAGCCATCACCGCCTCCATCATCCGGGACCACGGCGCCCTCGACCTCCTCGTGAACGTCGCGGGCATCCTCCGCAGCTCCGCCGTCGCCGAACTGACCGACGCCGACTGGGCCGAGACCTTCGCCGTGAACACGACCGGCGTCTTCCACACGTCCCGCGCGGCCGCCGCCCACATGACGGCACGCGGCTCCGGCTGCATCGTCACCGTCGGCTCCAACGCCGCGGGCATCCCCCGGACCGGCATGGCCGCGTACGCCGCGTCCAAGGCGGCCGCCGCGATGTTCACCAAGTGCCTCGGCCTGGAGATCGCCCGCAGCGGCGTGCGCTGCAACGTCGTGGCACCCGGCACCACGGACACAGCGATGCAGCGCTCCCTCTGGCCCGACGGCACGGCGACACAGGCCCCGGCGGGCGTACTAGACGGCAACCTCGAGACGTACCGCACGGGCATCCCCCTCGGCCGCATCGCCACGCCCCAGGACATCGCCGACGCGGTGCTGTTCCTCGCCTCGGACCGCGCCCGCCACATCACACTCCAGGAGCTCTACGTCGACGGCGGCGCAACGCTCCGCTGACACACACGCCCCCACCGGCGGCCGGCCGCGAACCCGCCCCAAGGGCCGCGGAGACCGGGCGCAGAAGCGCCCACCGGGCCGCAGCCGCAAGCGCTCCCGAGGGGACGCGAGGGCCCGGGCGCGGGCAACCCCCACCGGGCCGCAGTCGCGCAACCGGCCGGAGGGGACGTGGGGGTATGTGCGCACGGAGCACCGAGCACACTCTGGCGCCTTTGGACTTGAGGCGCGACGCAGGGATAGCGAGTACGTACATACCCCCACGGCCCCGCCCCACAGAACAGCAGGCGCCCCCGGCCACCACACCGCCCGCACGGCCCCACACCCCACAACACACCCCGAACCGCCCCCCGCCCCCCGCCCCCCGCCCCCCGCCCCCCGAGAATTGGAGCCACTGTGTCGACGGCACCCGAGGTCGCCACGCAAGCCACACCCGCCACGACCACAGCCACCACAACCACAACCACAGCCACAGCCACAGCCACAGCCACAGCCACAGCCACCACGACCGCCGAACGGTCCAACCCCACCGTAGGAGCGGCCACTTCACTACTCGCCGCCTACACCCCCGGCACCCACTTCCTGGCCACCCCGACCCGCACCCTCCTCACCACCGGCACCCACGCGGAAGTCCCGCACGACGACAGACCGCTCCCGCAACGCGTCACCGCCACCCTGGCCGCCGCCCGCCGCGCCGGCATAGCGGACCCGTACGTCGTGGGCGCGGTCCCGTTCGACCACACCGCGCCCGCCGCACTGGCGGTCCCCGAGTCCCTCCGTACGGCGCCACCGCTCGCCGCGGACCCCCTGATCGCCCTGCCCACCGAGACCGCGGACGCCACCGGCTGGCAGATCCGCCCGGTGCCCTCCCCCGAGGAGTACGGCGCGGGCGTGTCCGCGGCCGTGGACCGCATGTGGCGCGGTGACTTCAGCAAGGTCGTCCTGGCCCGCACTCTCGAACTGACCTCGCCCGCCCCCCTCGACCTCCCCGCGATGCTCCAGCGCCTGGCCCGCCGCGACCCCACCGGCTACACGTTCGCGCTGCCGACGGCCCCCGGCCGCACCCTCATCGGCGCGAGCCCCGAGCTGCTCGTGTCGCGGCACGGCAACCAGGTCGTCGCGAACCCTCTCGCCGGTTCGACGCCGCGCAGCGACGACCTCGCGGAGGACGTGCGGCGCGCGGCGGCGCTCCTGGAGTCGGCGAAGGATCTGCACGAGCACGCGGTCGTGGTGGACGGCGTGCACCAGGCGCTCGCGGCCTTCTGCACGGATCTGACGGTCCCGGCCCGCCCGACGCTCGTCCGCACGGCGACCATGTGGCACCTGTCCACGACGGTGACAGGCACGCTCGCCACCCGGTACGAGAACACTGACGCGAGCGCGAACGTATCCGCGCTGGAACTGGCCTGCGCCCTGCACCCCACCCCCGCGGTGTGCGGCACGCCGACGGCGACCGCCCGGGAGGTGATCCGCGAGACGGAGCCGTTCGACCGCGGCTTCTTCACCGGCGTGGTCGGCTGGGGCGACGCGAACGGCGACGGCGAGTGGGTCGTGACCATCCGCTGCGCGGAGGCCGAGGAGCGCAGTCTGCGGCTGTACGCGGGCGCGGGCGTGGTCGCCGCGTCGGACCCCGCGGCGGAGACCGCGGAGACGGGCGCGAAGTTCCGTACGTTCCTCAACGCGGTGGGAGCAGAACTGTGACCGACACCCCGACCGCAGCGCCGCACACAGCACCGCATACAACACCGCACACAACACCGCACACAACACCGAACCCACCACTGAGCACGCCGAACGCTCCCGACGCCCCCACCTGGCCGGAGGAGTTCGCGTCCCGCTACCGCGAGGGGGGCTACTGGCGGGGCGAGACCTTCGGTCAGATGCTGCGCGACCGCGCCACCGCGCACCCGGACCGCGTGGCGATCGTGGACCCCGGCCCGGGCCGGCAGCCGGCACGCCGCTGGACGTACGGCGAACTGGACCGCCGCGCCGACCGCCTGGCCGCGGGCCTGCTCGCCCGGGGCATCGCCAAGGGCGACAAGGTGGTCGTCCAGCTCCCCAACATCGCCGAGTTCTTCGAGACGGTCTTCGCGCTGTTCCGCATCGGCGCGCTCCCGGTCTTCGCGCTGCCCGCGCACCGGGAGACGGAGATCCGCTACTTCTGCGAGTTCACCGAGGCGGCCGCGTACGTCATCCCGCAGGAGCTCGGCGGCTTCGACTACCGCGGCCTGGCGGCGAAGCTCGTCGACGAAGTACCCACGCTGCGCCACGTGTTCGTGGCGGACGGCGACCCGGGCCCCTTCGAGGCGCTGTCGGACGTGCCCGCCGACCCGACCGGCCCGCCTCCCTCCCCACCCGCCCCGTCCGACCTGGCGTTCCTCCAACTCTCGGGCGGCAGTACGGGCGTCCCGAAGCTGATCCCGCGCACGCACGACGACTACATCTACTCGCTGCGCGGCTCGAACGAGATCTGCGCGGTCGACGAGGACAGCGTCTACCTGGTCGCCCTCCCCGCGGCCCACAACTTCCCGCTCTCCTCCCCGGGTTCGCTCGGCGCGCTGTACGCGGGTGCCCGCGTCGTGCTCAGCCCGCAGCCCGGCCCGGAGGCGGCCTTCCCTCTCATCGAGTCCGAGGGGGTCACCATCACGGGCCTGGTCCCGCCGCTCGCCCTGCTCTGGACGGAGGCGGTGCCGGTCACCGCGTACGACCTGAGCAGCCTGGACGTACTCCTGGTGGGCGGCGCGAAGTTCAGCGAGGAGGTGGCGCGCCGGGTGAAGCCGGCCCTGAACTGCACGCTGCAGCAGGTCTTCGGCATGGCGGAGGGCCTGGTCAACTACACGCGCCTGGACGACGATCCGGAGACGATCGTCACCACGCAGGGCCGGCCGATCTCGCCGGACGACGAGATCCGTGTGGTCGACGACGAGGACAACGACCTGCCGCAGGGCGAGACGGGCCATCTCCTCACCCGCGGCCCGTACACGATCCGCGGCTACTGGAAGGCCCCCGAGCACAACGCCCGCTCCTTCACGGCGGACGGCTTCTATCGCACGGGCGACGTCGTACGCCTCACCGAGACCGGCCACATCGTCGTCGAGGGCCGGGCGAAGGATCAGATCAACCGGGGCGGCGAGAAGATCGCGGCCGAGGAGGTCGAGAACCACATCCTGGCCCACCCGTCCGTGCACGACGCGAACGTGGTCGCGGAGCCGGACGCGTATCTGGGCGAGCGGACGTGCGCGTACGTCATCCTGCGCGCGGGCGCCGAGCCCGTGAAGCCGGCGGCCATCAGGAAGTTCGTACGCGGGAGGGGCCTGGCGGCGTACAAGGTGCCGGACCGCGTGGAGTTCGTGGAGGTCTTCCCGCAGACGGGCGTAGGCAAGATCTCCAAGAAGGCCCTACGAGCATCCTCGTCGGCCTAACCCCCCCTCCACTCCCCAGCCCTGACCTGACCTGCCCCTGAGCGACCGGCCCCACCCTGACCAGCCGCACCCCACCCCACCCCGCCCTGACCCGAACGGACAACCGCCCACCATGGCCCTCCCTGCCATCACTCCCTATCCGATGCCGTCGGCCGACGAGCTGCCGGCGAACCGCGTCGACTGGAAGGTCGACCCGTCCCGCGCCGTGCTCCTCGTGCACGACCTGCAGAACTACTTCCTCTCGGCATACGACCGCACGGCCTCCCCCGTGCCGGAACTCCTGGCCAACGTGGCCGAGTTGAAGAAGGCAGCGGACCGCCTCGGCGTCCCGGTCGTGCACACCGCGCAGCCCGGCGGCCAGTCCCCCGCCGAACGCGGCCTCCAGCAGGACTTCTGGGGCCCGGGCCTGCCCGACGACGCCCACGCGGCGGCGATCGCCCCCGAGATCGGCCCGGCCCCCGCCGACACGGTCCTCACCAAGTGGAAGTACAGCGGTTTCGTCCGCACGGACCTCCTGGAACGCCTCCGCGAACAGGGCCGTGACCAGCTGGTCATCACGGGCGTCTACGCCCACATCGGCGTCCTGATGACGGCGTGCGACGCGTGGATGCAGGACATCCAGGCGTTCGTGGTGGCCGACGCGGTGGCGGACTTCTCGGCGGACGACCACGCGATGGCGCTGCGCTGGGCGGCGGGAAAGTGCGCGATGGTGACCACGACGAAGGCAACGCTCGACACACGTACACCGCCCCCCACACCCACACCCACACCCACACCTACGGCGGCGGCGCCACGCCAGATCTGACGCGCCCGACGAACCGGCGGCGGGCAGCGACGGGCACCGTCAGGCGGCGTCAGGCGACGGGGGCGGCGAAGGGCACGTCCCCGTCGAGGGCGGCGGTGAGCCGATTGAGCCGGTTCCGGAGGTCCCGTACCTCGTCCAGCGACAGCCCGGTGGACTCGGCGATGGCGCGGGGCACGGCGAGGGCCCGCTCCCGCAGAGCCCGCCCTTCCCCGGTGAGCCGCACGGCGACGGACCGCTCGTCCTCGACGCTGCGCCGCCGCTCCACGTGCCCGGCGGCTTCCAGCCGCTTGAGCAGCGGCGAAAGGGTGCCGGAGTCGAGCCGCAGCCGCTCGCCGATCTTCTTGACGGGAAGCTCGTCGTGCTCCCAGAGAACGAGCATCACGAGGTACTGCGGGTAGGTCAGCCCCAGATCCTTCAGGGCGTTCCGGTAGACGCTGTTGAAGGCGCGTGCGGCGGCGTGCAGCGAGAAACAGATCTGGTTGTCGAGCCGAAGAAAATCCTCGTCCCGCATGTGATCCATACCGGTGTCCGTGCCGATCGCAGCTGCGCGTTCCATAAGACCCAAGCCTACAGCAGACACAATTAAGTTGTGCACAACTAAATGACGTGCAATGCTGACCTCGGTACTTACCCGGCCGACGACAAGGACGAGACACTCATGGACGCGCTCTACACAGCAGTAGCCACCGCGAACGGCCGCGAGGGCCGCGCCGTCAGCTCCGACGGCCAGATCGACCTGCCGCTCGGCTTCCCCAAGGCCCTGGGCGGCAACGACAAGGGCACGAACCCCGAGCAGCTCTTCGCCGCCGGCTACGCGGCCTGCTTCGCGAGCGCGATGGGCAGCATCGCGCGCCAGGAGAAGATCGACGTCTCGGACGTCTCGGTGACCGCCGAGGTCAGCATCGGCAAGGACACGGACGGCGGCTTCGGCCTCGCCGTGGTCATGCGCGCCGAACTCCCCGACCACCTCCAGGGCCCCGCGGGCGAGGACCTCCTGAAGAAGACCCACGCGTACTGCCCCTACTCCAAGGCGACCCGCGGCAACATCCCGGTGGAACTCGTCATCGAGTAACCCGCACGCGGACGGCCCTGCCCAACCCTCCACCCCCTAAATGACCACCCGCTACACTGGCGGCGGTGACGCAGTACACGTGACTGCCACCACCCCGCCTTCGTAGCTCAGGGGATAGAGCACCGCTCTCCTAAAGCGGGTGTCGCAGGTTCGAATCCTGCCGGGGGCACGCTTGAGCATCAGGTCAGAGGCCCTGTCGCCATTGAGGCGGCAGGGCCTCCGGCGTAGGGCCCGGGGGACGTGTACGCCGCGTACGAATGCCTCGTCCGCGGCGGCTTCACCAGTCGCCTCATCGACTCGTGACCGGTCGGAGCCGTGCGGCGCCCCCTCACCACTGGCGGCGCGTCGTCGCCTTCTCTCCCGTCACCAGCGTCGCCGGGGGCACGTCCTCCGTCACGATCGCGCCCGCCGCGACCACCGCGTCGCGGCCGATGGTGACGCCGGGGAGGATCGTCGCGCCGGCGCCGATCCATACGTTCTCCGCCACGTCGATGGGGCCGCCAGTCAGTCGGCTGCGGCGGTCCTCGGGGTCGACCGGGTGGCCGACGGTGATGAAGGTGGCCTTGGGGCCGATCATCACGCGTTCGGCGAGGCGGATGCCGGCGTAGTCCAGGAACGTGCAGTTCTGGTTGATGAACACGCGTTCCGCCAGGTGCAGGTTGAGACCGTGATCCGTGTAGAAGGGCGGGTAGATCGTGGTTCTCGGCGGCAGTGGTCTGCCGAGGATCTGTGCGAAGAGTTCCGCCTTGCCCGCCTCGTCCTCGAAGGGCAGGACGTTCAGGCGGGAGGTGAGCTCCGTGGCCCGCAGGACCCTCTCCGCCATGGCCTGGAACTCGGGGCCGTGGATGCGCATGAGGTGGTCACCGGGCATGCCGCGATCGTTCCTTCCGGTGGGGTGGCGCCCAGGACGGGCGCCAGGTCGGCTCGGGGAGCCCGGGCAGGGATGCCAGGTGCGTGAGGATTCCGCGGAGTCCCGGATGGGGGTTCGTCGCGGGGAGGATGAGGGAGAGCGGGTACGCGAGGGTCGGGTTCGTGACCGGGATGCGGCGCAGGTCGTGGCTGGGCGGCCACGTGTAGCGGTCGCGTGCGCCGATCAGAGTGGCCACGTCCGTGGAGTCCGCGAGGGTGTCCAGGAGTACGTCGTCCCCGAAGTGCGGGCCCACCGCGTCGACGCGCAGGTCGAAATCGGTGGCGAGCTGGTCGTAGAAGTCCGCCCATTCGCTTCGGGGCGCGATGCCCGGCACCCATATCCGGTGCTTGCGCAGCTGCGACGGCGTCAGGCCGCGCACGGCGGCGAGCGGGTGCCGGGGGCCGACGAGTAGTTCCAGCGGCGAGTCGAAGGCGTGCGTCATCCGCACGTCGGGCGGCAGCGTGTCCGGGTCGGTGACGGAACGGAACGAGGCGTCGACATCGCCTGCCGCGACGGCGGCGGCCGCCACGCGCGGGTCGTCGACGCGGAGAGTCACCACGTCGAGATCGGTCTCGGGGTGCGAACGCCAGTAGTCGTGCAGTACGACGGCCTGCGCGCTTCGCAGGCCGAGCACGTCGATCCGTAGGGCCCGGGAGCCCGGTCCGACCGCGGCGACGGCGCGCTCCACGCCCGCGGTGATGCTCCGCGCGTGCGGGAGGAACGCCTGGCCGTCGAGCGTCAGCTCGACCCCCCGGGCCGTACGCGTGAACAGCCGGACGTCCAGCTCGCGCTCCAGCGCGGCGATCCGTTTGGAGACGGCCTGCTGCGTCACGCCCAGCTCGGCGGCCGCGTGCTGCAACCGCCCGAGCTCGGCCGCCCGGACGAAGGATCGCAATGCCTCGGTGTCCACGTGCTGCACCCTAAGCGGGCACAACCGATCGTTGTGGCTCACCCGGTGCCGGTTGTGTCTGTTGTGTCGGGTGCGGCGGTTGTGTCGCGCGCGTCGGGTTCGTCGGGTGCGTCGTCTCACGCGGCTGGGGCAGCCGCCGGTGGAGCCGGGTCATGGCCGTCGCGGGCGTTCCGAGTGGCTGTCCGTCGAGGGTTTGGGGGGCGTGCCGGACTTCAGTTGAGCGCGGAGTTCGTCTATCTCGCGTTGCATCGACTTCAGTTGCCCGTAGGTCTCGAAGAGGTAGCGGGCCTTGGTGCGCAGGGTCAGGGGGTCGATCGGTTTGAGGGCGACGTCGGCCACGCCGAGGCGGAACGCCTCCACGGCTATCTCCCTGCTGACGTCGAAGCCGGTCAGCAGGACGATGGGGATGGCGCGGGTCTGCTCCAGGCGGCGTACGTAGCGCACCACGTCGAGGCCGCTCACGCCCGGCATGCGGACGTCCAGGAGGATGAGCCCGACGTTCCCCCGCAGGATGACCCGGAGCGCGTCGTCGCCGTTGGAGGCGCTCACCAGCGGGTGGCCGAGCGGGGCCAACGCACTCTCCAACGCGAACAGGGTGTCCTTGTGGTCGTCGACGACGAGGATCACGGAGTTGGTCAGCATGGGCTGAGGCCCTCTCTGTCAGTAACCACGCTATGCCGACGCCGAGTTGTGTAACCCGTGGGTCTCCACACGGGCAATACCTAAGTTCATAGCGGCAGTATCAGCAGCGGCGGAGGAAAATGCGCGCCCCTTCCGTAGTCCGGTGGCGGCCGTGGTGGACGTGGCGACCGTGGCCGCCGTTCGGATGATTTAAGGCTCGGAGCGATTGCCTCCCTTGAGGGCGCGGGAAAGCCCGTAATGTTCCCCTTCGTACCTCTCAGAGAGGCCACACATGCGTATCCGCACTGCTGTCGCTGCCACCGCTCTCGCCGCCCTCACCGTCCTGGGCGGTGCCGGAGCCGCTGCCGCCGACGACGACAACGGCCACTACGGCATCGGCAACGGCGAGGACGTCGTCACCAGCGTCGTCGAGAACTCCGAGGTCGAGTTCGGCGACCTGGTGATGGACTAGGGTCTGCCCCTCGTCCACGTCGGTTCCGTTCAGCGCAATGGCTGAGGTGAACTGAGCCGAGGCCCCCTCCGGCGCGAAGGCCGGAGGGGGCCTCGGCGTGTCAGGGGCGGATGCGCGGGATTTCGTGTGCGGGATGTCAGGGGCGGGATGTCATGTGCGGACGCGGACCCCGTGGCGCGTGCGCATGCGGTGCAGTTCCCACAGGGCCACCGCCGTCACGGAGACCGGGCCACCGAGGATCGCGCCCCACTGGGCGGCCAGCAGACCGTTCAGGAGCGTGCCGTGGTTCTGCTGCAGCAACAGGGTGCCGCCCGCCAGGACGAGGCCGACGCCGGCCAGGATTCCGACCTACCAGGCCACCGCGCCCTGCGGGTGCCCGTTCGTCAGGCTCCAGCCCTGGTGTCCCCCGTGTGTCACCGTTCTCCCTCGTCCGCCTGTGTCTTCCCGTGGCTCCGTGCGGCTCCGTGCGGCTTCGTCGCTGCTTCGTCGCGGCTTCATGTGGCCGTCCACGGCGTCTCTGAGCGCGCGCAGTTTACTGGCCGAAAACGTGCGGGCGTCGTGCGTGGCCCGTTCGTTGGCCTGAGGACATCAGCGTTGAGGAGGTACTGCCATGCGCATTCCTGGGCCTGAATTGTGTGACGACGGTGGGGCCGGAGCGATCGCGGCGGCGGGCGGGCTGCATCTCTACCAGCTGTGGCTGCACGACACGTATGGGCCCGTGGTCCGGTTCCAGCTGCCGGGGGTCGGGGTCGCCGTGTCCGTCTCCGATCCGGAGCTGCTGGAGGCCACCGCCCGGATCGACGAGCGGCCCGCGCCGTTGTTCGAGTTCCTGGCGCCCCTCTGCGAGGCCGGGAACCTACAGGTCATCGGGGCCGAGGAGCACGGGCCCTGGCGGCGCGTGCTCCTGGAGGTGTTCGCGGGGCGGCCGTCCCACGAGCGGCACTTCGGGGAGTTCGTCTCGCTGGTGGAGCGCCTCGCGGACCGTTGGGAGGAGGCGGAGATCCCTGGCGCCGGGGCTCCGGACGGCGGGGCTCAGGGCGATGGGGCTCCGGACGGCGGTGCCTCGGGAAGTGGCGCGCTCGTCGCGTTGCAGAAGGATCTGACCGCGCTGTCGCTGCGGATGATCTGCGCGTACGCCCTCGGCGGCGCCGGCGAAGGGCTCGTCGACCCGGAGAAGGTCGTGGGCGCGTTCGAGGACGTCCTCACCGAGCACCTGGAGCGGATCTACCGGGTCGCCGGGGACGGCGCCGAGCGGGAGGAGAGCGCCCGGCGGGCCGACCGCGCGCTGGGCTGTCTGCGGGACACCGTCGACCGCGTCGTCGCCTCCCACCAGGACGGCGGGCACCAGAACGCGAGTTACCGCGGCGACCCCCGTGACCCGTGCCACCCCGCCCACGCCGCCCACCCCGATCGCCCCGGCCACCCCGACCGCAGCGACCTCATCCGCGCCCTCCTCGCCGCCGGCACATCCCCCGCCCGCATCCGCGACACCGTCATGGTGACCATGCTCGCCGCCCACCACACCACCGGCGTCGCCGTCTCCTGGACGCTGTACCTGCTGGGGCGTCACCCGGATGTCGCCGAGCGCGTCGCCGAGGAGCTGGACCGTGTCCTCGGTGACCGGACGGCGCCCGGCTACGCCGATCTGCGGCGGCTCACGTATCTGGACATGGTTCTGAAGGAGTCGATGCGGCTCTATCCGCCCGGGCCGTACGGGGCCCGGGAGACGACCGAGGCCCTGCGTCTCGGGGCGTACGACATACCGGCGGGGACCACCGTCTTCTACCCCTTCTGGGCCGTGCACATGAACCCCGGCCACTGGCCCGAGCCCGAGAGGTTCGTGCCCGAGCGGTTCACCCCGGAGGCGGTGGCGAAGCGGGCGCGGCTCGCGTACATCCCGTTCGGGATCGGGCCCCGGAGCTGTGAAGGCGCCGGGCTCGCCATGGTCGAGGCCGAGCTGATCCTCGCCGTTCTGCTCAAGCGGTTCCGGTTCCGGCTCGCGCCGGGGCACGAGGTGACGCCCGTCGAACGGTTCGTGCTGTGGGCCGCCGACGACATCCACATGGCCGTGACCCCGCGCGCGGGCGGGCGCCGCACGCGCGAAGGCCACTGAGGCCCGAAGACCGCTGAGGGCCGAAGACCGCTGAGGACCGAAGGTCACTGAGGACCGAAAACCCCTGACGCTTCTGAGCCGAGCCCTCAGCCGAGCCGCTCGCCGTACACATGGTCGACCGTCATCGTCATCAGCACCCGGCGGTCGGCCACCATCACCGCGCGGTACTCGTCCCAGTCCGGGTGCTCGCCGGCCGCCACCCGGTAGTAGCGCACCAGCGCCTCCACTTCGGGGCCCTCGGGGTCGGTGCCCGGGCCCGTGAGGGTCGCCGTGCCCTCGGCGGTGGCCCACGAGCGGCCGTCGGGGCCGGTGACCTCCAGGGTGGCCCGCGGGTCCCGGCGCAGGTTCGCCGTCTTCGCGCGGCCCTCGGTCATCGATACGTGGAGGACCCCGGCCTCCCTGTCGTAGAAGGGCATGACGGGTGAGAGCTGCGGGCGGCCGTCCGCCTTGATCGTGGCGAGTACGCCGAGCCGGGCCTCGGCGAGCAGGGCGCGCGGGTCGAAGGCGGGAGCGGGGGCGGGGGTCTCGGACATGGTGGGCCTCTCCAGGGAGCGCGGTGACGTGACAGGGCGCACGCACGGCACCGGAGTGCCGCATCATCAGCAATTCATCCCCGCCGCGGGTAATTCCCGTACGTCCGCAGCGCGCTGATCAATCGTCACCGGCTCCCACCGGAACCCGGTGACGTCGGTGACTCCCCCGCCACCTATGCTGCCCGCCGAGCCGACCGCCTCACCCATCACCGCCGCACCGCCGCACCCATCACCGCCGCACCGCCGCACCGCCTCACCGCCTCACCGCCTCACCGATCACCGCCTCACCACGCCGGGGGAACCATGACCACCACCGGGGAGACACCCCAGGCCCCGGCCACCCCCACCCGCACCCCCACCCCCGCCCCTCCCCCTTCCCCCCTCCGCCTCCCCGCCTTCCGCCGCTTCGTGCTCGCGCAGCTCGTCTCCGCGGCCGGTTCCGCGATGGCCCCGCTCGCCCTCGCGTACGCGGTGATCGGAGCGGGCGGCGGGGCCGGGGCGCTCGGGCTCGTCCTGGCGACCAACACCGTGCCGACGGTCGTCTTCCTGCTGGTCGGCGGCGTCCTCGCCGACCGGCTCTCCCGCAGCCGGCTGCTCTTCCTCGGCAATCTCCTCGCCGCGGCCGCGCAAGGCGTCCTCGCCCTCGTGGTGGCCACCGGGCACGCGGGCACCGGGGCGATCGCCGCCTGCGGCTTCGTCTCGGGGGTCGCGGTGGCGTTCACGACGCCCGCCGCGCAGGGCGTGGTCACCCAGCTCGTCGCGCCGGGGCAGTTGCAGCAGGCGAACGCCCTGCTCCGGCTGCCGACGAACGCCGTCAAGGTGGTCGGGCCCGTGACCGGCGGTCTGGTCGTGGCGGTGGGCGGGCCGGCCTGGGCGCTCGGTTTCGACGCGTGCACGTTCGCGGTGGCGGCGCTGCTGCTGCTCGGGCTGCGGCTCGGCGCCCCGGCCACGAGGACGAGCGCGCTCGCCGATCTGCGGGAGGGCTGGTCGGGCTTCTGGTCGCGGACCTGGCTGTGGACGTACACGGCGGCGGGGACGGTGCTCGTCGCCGCCTGGCTCGCGGGTTACCAGCTCCTCGGCCCCGTCGTCACCGAGCAGGAGTACGAGGGCGCCCGCACCTGGGGGTTCATCCAGGGCGCGTTCTCGCTGGGACTCCTCGCGGGCGCCGTGGTGTGTCTGCGGTGGAAGCCGGAGCGGCTGCTCACCGTGGCCGTCGCCGCCAGTTCGGGTCTCGCGCTGCCGCTGGCGGGTCTCGCGTTCGGCCTGCCACTGCCCTGGCTGCTGCTCTCCGCCGTACTGGCGGGCATCACCCTGGACGTGGCGGGTGTCGCATGGGTGACCGCGTTCCAACAACACGTGCCGGATGGTGAGTTGGGGCGTATGAGTTCCTTCAACCAGGTCGGTGAGCGGCTGGCGATTCCGCTCGGCTATCTCGTCGTCGCGCTCGTCTCGTCCGCGTTCGCCGACCGTTCCGTACTCCTCGTCTGTACGGGGATCATCGTCGCCGCCACGCTCCTCAACCTGTGCGTGCGCGACATCCACCGCATCAGGCGCGTGGAGTAGACAAGAACCGGTCGGAGTCGGCCAGTTGATGCCTTGGCGTTATCACCGAATGGCATCGGTCCGAACAGGCCCCGCGCTCCCGATACTCGTCCCGACCGGAGGCCGCACCCCGAGGCCTCCATCCCGGAAGGGACACACCCCCATGAACAGATCCAGAACCGGTCTCCTCGCCACCCTGGGCGCGGCCGCCCTCGTGGCCTCGCTGGCCGCCGCCCCGTCCGCCCTCGCGGCCCCGGCGCCCGACACGGTGAAGCCGGCCTCCACGTACGCCACCGCCACGTACACGGGCTCGTCCTACGCGGGCTCCGCCGAGGAGCAGGCCGCCAACCGCCAGTTCTTCGAGGCCGTCATGAAGTCGGCGCTGAAGAAGCAGGCGGCGGAGCCCGGCATCCAGGCCGTCACCGTCCGGTACAGCACGAGCCGGGCGCCGAGCTTCCGCAGCCAGATAGCGCAGAGCACCCGCATCTGGAACTCCTCGGTCAGCAACGTGCAGCTGGCGGAGACCAGTTCGGGCGCCGACTTCGAGTACCGCGAGGGCAATGACTCGCGCGGCTCGTACGCCTACACCGACGGGCGCGGGCACGGCTACATCTTCCTGGACTACCGGCAGAACCAGCAGTACAACTCCACGCGTGTCACGTCTCACGAGACGGGCCACGTGCTCGGCCTGCCCGACAACTACCGTGGACCGTGCAGCGAGCTGATGTCCGGCGGCGGACCCGGCCCGTCCTGCACCAACGCGACCCCGAACGCCACGGAGCGCCAGCGGGTCAACAGCCTGTGGGCCCGCGGGATCGCCGCCCTCCAGGACAAGGGCAGCCTGACCAAGGTCCGCTGACCCGGTCCCACCCGGCCCGCCGGCCCGGTCCGCTGACCCGAACCTCCTCCCCCAGCGGACTGTTACGTACCGCAAACAGGCTCCGGGCCAACCCGGCCGCGTGCGGCGCACTCTCCCCCGGCATGGGGACACATGCTCAGGGGAAGAAGTCGCGCCGCCGCGGCCGGCGCCGCCTCGTGGACTACCCGCGCGCCGGCCGGAGCGGCCCTCGGCGCTGGCTGCCCTCGTGGCGCCAGCTCCTCGGCTCGGCGGCGCTGTTCGTCACCGCGGTCGCCGTGCTCTTCATCTGCGTGTACGTCAGCGTGGACATTCCCGACGAGAACGCGGCGGCCCGCCGCGAGGCCAACGTCTACTACTGGTCCGACGGTACGCAGATGGTGAGCACGGGCGAGGTCAACCGGCAGAACGTGGAGCTGGACCAGATCGCCCCGTCCGCCGTCGACGCGGTCATCGCCGCCGAGAACGAGACCTTCTACGAGGACTCGGGCGTCTCCCCCAAGGGCCTGGCCCGCGCCATGGTCAACATGGTGCGGGGCAAGGAGACGCAGGGCGGTTCCACCATCACCCAGCAGTACGTGAAGAACACCTACCTCTCGCAGGACCAGACGGTCACACGGAAGGTCAAGGAGTTCGTGATCGCGCTGAAGGTGGACCGCGTGAAGAGCAAGGAGGAGATCCTCAAGGGGTATCTCAACACCAGCTGGTTCGGGCGTGGCGCCAACGGGATCGAGGCCGCGGCCCACGCCTACTACGGCATCCCCGCGAAGAAGCTGTCGCCGAGCCAGGGAGCGATGCTCGCCGCCATGCTGAAGGGCGCCGAGCTGTACGACCCGGCGGTCAGCGCCGCCAACCATGAGCGGGCGCGGCAGCGCTGGGCGTGGATCCTCGACCGGCAGGTCGACGTCGGTCTGATGTCCGCGAAGGAACGGGCGAAGTACCGCACCTTCCCCGAGCCACGCCGGCAGTCGCGCTCCACCAGCCTCGGCGGCCAGACCGGCTACCTCGTGGACATCGCGAACCGGTACGCCAAGCAGCACACCGGCCTCACCGACGAGGAGCTGGCCCGCGGCGGCTACGAGATCCACACCACCTTCGACAAGGACAAGGTGCGCCGCCTGGAGCGTGCCGTGCGGCGCGTCCTCGACCGCGACCTCGACCCGAAGGGGCGCGCGGCCGACCGGCACGTGCAGGTCGGCGCCGCGTCCGTGCGGCCCTCCGACGGGGCGCTCGTCGCGCTGTACGGCGGGACCGACGCGACCGAGCACTTCACCAACAACGCCGACACGTCCGGTGTGCCGGTGGGCTCGGCGTTCAAGCCGTTCGTGCTGGCGGCGGCGTTGCAGCACGGGGTGTCGGGGCACGATGCGCCCGTCGCCGAGGCCCGCTTCGACGGCCGGGTGCCCGACGTGCGGCAGAGCGTCCTCGCCGACAGCCACTACGCGGCCGACGGCACACTGCGTCCGGCCGACGGCCTGTCCGACCCCGACCGTCCGACGCTCCGCGAGGCGCTGGTGTCGGGCGGCAACGCCACGTACGTACGCCTCGGCAAGGACGTCGGCCGGGACACGGTCCGGCGGACGGCGGTCGCCGCCGGGTTGCTGCGGCAGAGCATGGCCCGCCTGGAGCCGACGTTCTCCATCGGCACGTCGACGCCGAGCGCGATCCGCATGGCCACCGCGTACGGGACGTTCGCGAACGACGGGGTGCAGCGCGACCCCTACTCGGTGACGAAGGTCGTGAAGGACGGCGAGGCCCTGCCCGGCCTGACCCGGCCGTCGTCGCGGCGCGCGCTGGACCCGCAGGTCGCGCAGGAGGTCACCGACGCGCTGCGGGCGGGCGGCAAGAAGCTGGGAGTGGACGCCGCGGTGGGCCGGACCGGCGACCAGGACCGCCTCAGGTCGGCCTGGTTCACCGGCTTCACGAAGGACCTGTCGACGGCGGTGACGATGTTCCGGGTGCGTCCCGGCCAGCCGCAGCTGATGCCGATGTCGGGCGTCGGCGGGAAGACGTCGCAGCGCGGCAACGTCCTGCCGCCACGGATCTGGCAGGAGTACCAGGGGTAGAGGGGTAGAGGGGTAGGCGGCCAGGTACCAGGGACAGGTGGCGGCCGGGTCCGCCCCGTGCGCGTTCCGTTCGCGCTCCGTGTGCGCCCCTTCCGTGCGCGGTTCCCCCACTGCCTCCCCATGCAGCCCAGGAGTCATCGGCCTGTCCCGCGCCTATTCTGAGGAAGCATGGAGGGGGATGCGGTATCCGCGGAAGGTGGCGGCAACTCTTCGCCGGCCCATTCGAGTTGGCGGGTCCGGCTGCGCCGGTGGGCCGCCTCGGGGAGCGGTGACGTCCTGGGCGCGGGCGTACTGTTCGGCACCGACCGGGTCCTCACCTGCGCGCACGTGATCCGCGACCCGGCGACGGGGCTGCGGCCCGACCGTGTGCAGGTCGAGTTCCCGCTGCTCCAGGGCCTGCCCCGCACCCCGCACCGGACGGCGACCGTGGAGGCCGGGCACTGGGTGCCCTCCTTCGGCAAGGCGCAGGGCGACCTCGCGGTGCTCGTCCTGGACGGGCCGGCGCCCGTGCCCTCGCCGGTCACGCTGCACCGCACGCTGGACTACCGGGGCGCCACGGTCCTCATCGACGGGTTCCCCGAGTACCAGTCGGGCGGGCAGTGGCTCACCGGGGCGTGCAGGGGGCCCGGCGGGGAGGGCGACGAGCGGGTGCAGATCGATCTCACAGGGGCCGGGGCGGGGGGCGAGTCCGGGCGTCGGCTGCGGGGCGGGTTCAGCGGGGCGGGCGTCCGGGAGGAGGGCACCGACCGGCTGCTCGGCATCCTGGCGCAGGCCGACGAGCGGGGCGAGCACGGGTACATGATCCCGGCGGCCACCGTCGCCAAGTACTTCCGTCGGTTCGCCGAGCGGTACGTGACCGGGCCGCACGCCATCCCCGGCCACCGCGTCGTCTCGGCGGACGCCGCCCGCACGGCCCGCCCGCACGGCCTCCAGCGCACCGTCACCCGCTGGCTGAACGGCGACACGGACGCCTGGGACACCGAGGTCCTCTTCATAGCCGAGGACGACGACCGGGCCCGCCAAGCGCTCTACGTCGTCCTCAACATGGCCGACCGCGAGCAGTCGCCCCAGCTGGCGGTGCGTCCCGTGGAGGCCGGCGCGGGCGGTGACTCGCTCCTGTCGCGCGCCGGTATCGCGCCCCGGGTCGGCAGCATCGGGCTCGTCCTCGACCTGGAGGGCGCCACCCTGGAGGACCCCGGCCAGCCGGAGCTGCGTGAGGCGCTCGCCGTCCTGCGGCACGAACTGCGGCACGCGGCCGGACGTCACAGCGCGCCGCGCCGCCCCGCCGTCGCCGTGCTCTACGCCGACCGGTCCGCCACCGAACCGGCCGTCGCGGTCCGCACCCTCGGCGAACTGGCCGACGCGGGAGCCCGGTTGCTGCTCGTGGTGCGCTCCAGCACGCACGGCTTCACCTACGCCCTGGCGGAGAAGCTGCTGCCCGCCGAGCGGGCCGCGCAGTGGCTGCAGCGCATCGGCACCCGCGTCGACGCCCTGGCCGACACCGAACGCAACGCCCGCCGCCTCTTCCACCGCGTCGAACCGCACGTCGTCGACCCGCCGGTCGCCACCGGGTACGCGGCGCGGGCCGCACTGTGGACGGTGCAGCTCAGCAACGAACTGCGGCCGCTGACCTGCCGGGGCGGCCCGCACCTCCTGGAGAAGCTCTCGTACGCCGAACAGGCCGTGGACACCTACCTGTTGCGGGCCGAGCGGGCCGAGAGCGCGCTGCGCGAGGTGTTCGACGAGCATCTGCGGCTGCGCGGTCTGCTCCGGGACCATCTGGCGCGCCTGGCCCGGCGCGGCCTCGCCGAGCACCCCGACGCCGTGGGTCCCTACCGTGCGGCGCAGCAGCTCCTGATGGCGGGCCCCTGTCCGCTGGCCGACGCCGAGCGGGCGGTGACGGCGTTCGCACGGGTGGTCCGGCGTCTGGCCGATGCGGGCGGTGACGCGTGACGCCGGTCAGGGCCTGCCCGCACCCCGGCTGTTCGGGCACCGTCACGCCGACCGGCTACTGCCTGGCCAGCGGCGAACGCGTCGACCCGGACACCGGCCTTCACTCGGCCGCGGAACGGGAGTGGCCGGGCAGCCGCACGCCCCGCCCGCCGTCCGGCACCGCCACCAGCACTGGCACTGGCACAGGCACAGGCACAGGCGCCCCGGTCCGCTCCGGGCCACCGCCCCGCTCCGTAGCCCAGGAGTCCTCCCAGCAGTGGATCGTCGGCCCGGGGGTCGCCGCTCCCCCGCCGCGCCCCGCCCGCGTCGCCCTCCCGGGGGAGAACCCCGACCCCACGGTCCTGCCCGAGATCACCCTCCTGGACCGCGCGGACAGCAAGGACACGGATGCCACCGACAGCTCCGGCCCCGCCGCCCTCAGCGGGCTGCCGCTGCCGCCCGGCACCCTCCTCGCCGGGCAGTACCGCCTCGTGCGGCCGCTCGGGTACGGCGGGATGGGCGAGGTCTGCCTCGCCCACGACACGAAGGTCGACGACCGTGCCGTCGCCGTGAAGATGCTGCACGCCGAGCTCGCCACGGACTCGTACAGCCTCCTGCGGGGCGAGCGGAAGGAGCTGGTGGAGCTCAACCACGACGGTTTCATCCGGGTGTTCAACTACGGGCACCACGCCGGGGTCGGGGACTTCCTCGTCCTCCAGTACGTCGACGGGCTCAACCTCGAAGAGGTGCGGGCCCGCGCGCACGAACACCCCGAGGAGTTCGGCCGCGAACGCTTCCTGGAGTTCGTGCTCGCGTACGGCGTGCGCATCCTGGCCGCGCTCGCCCATCTGCACGCCCCCGAACGCGGCAAGGTGTACGGCGACCTGAAGCCGCCGAACGTCATGCACGACGGCTCCACCACCAAGCTCGTCGACGTCGGCAGCGTGCGCCGCGCGGGCGCGCCCGGCCTCACCACCGCCCTCTACCGCGCCCCCAGCGTCGGCCCGCACGGCGAGTCGCAGCCGCAGGACGACCTGTTCAGCCTCGGCGAGACGCTGCGCACCCTGTGCGGCATCGGCGCGACCCGCCACGACCTGGCGGACCTTGCGGCGCTCGACCCGCTGAACGACGCCCCCGCCGGCGGCGCCACCGGCGGCCACCGCGGCCTCGGCCTGGTCTCCCTCGCCCGTGCCCTGCGCCGCGCCACCCGCACCGGACGCGCGGGACGCTTCGCGACGGCCAGAGAGATGGACGAACAACTGCGGGGTGTCTTCCGGGAGTTGAGGTCCCTGCGGACGGGCGCCGAGACCTTCGAGCCGTCACCGCTCTTCCTCCAGTCCGCGCACGCCCTCGACGGCGGGCTCGGCGCCGCCCCCGACGTATCGCGCTGGGCCGACCCGCCGCCCGCACCCAGGCACCCCGCACCCGCCCCGCCCGAGGTGGCCCGGGGGCTGCCCGTGCCGCGCCCCGATCCGGACGACGACCACCACGGCGAGCTCAGCAGGCTCGGCGACGACGACCCCGAGGCGCTGCTCCAGCACACCGGCGACTGGCGGGACTCCCCCGAGGTGCACCTGCTGCGGTGCAGGCTGCGGCTTCGGGTGGCGCTGCGTACGGACGGCGGGTCCCTCACCGGCGCCGAGAGCGCCCTCGCCCTGGCCGAGGACGCCATAGGGCCCGCGTACGGACCGCACGACTGGCGGCTCGACTGGCACCGGGGGCTGCTCGCGCTCGCCCGATCCCAAGTGCCCGAGGCGCGCGGCCACTTCGACCGCGTCTACGGCGCGATCCCCGGCGAGTACGCGCCGAAGCTGGCCCTCGGCTACTGCGCGGAACGCCTCGGGCGCCTGCACGAGGCCCTGACGTTCTACGAGGCCGTGCGGCTGCGCAACCCCTCACTGGGCAGCGCGGCGTTCGGCGCGGTCCGGGCGCGGCTCGCCCTCGGCGGACCCGACGCCCTCATGGACGCCATCGCCGCGCTGGACGCGGTGCCCCAGCACTCACGGCACCGCACCGCCGCCCGCACGGCCGCCGTCCGCATCCGCGTCGACCACGCGCGGGACGCCGACGGCCTGGCCTCGGCGGTGCGCGCGCTGGCCCAGCTCTTCTCCGCGCACGGCCTGACCGACGAACAGTCCCGTCTGCGGATGAAGGCGGAGGTGTGGGGCGCGGCGCGCCGCATGACCGCAGCCGAGCTGCGTGCCGTCGCCGCGCAGGCCGACCCCTTGCTGGAGTTCCCCGCGGACGAACACGGCCTGCGCACGGACCTGTCCCGCTTCTACCGGGGCCTCGCCCACCAGGCGGCCCGCGACGCCCCGGCCACGGAGGACGGCACCGGCATACCGCTCGCCGAGATCCTCCTGGACCGCGCCTACGCGGTACGCCCCTACGGCTTCCTGCACTCCCGATTCGGCAAGGACTTCCCATGGCTGGGCAAGAAGATCAGGAACCGGCCGTCCCGGTCGGCCTGGAAGTGAGCCAGGTCGTCGAGCTGCCCCGGCCCCGCACACCGGGCGGGGAGGAGGCGGCCCGGATGTACGCCGTCCTCACGGTGACGGTCCGCAGACCGGGCGCCGCGCACCCGCGGGCCGCCGCCACCGTCCGGGACCCGGCGGCCGGGCCCCGGCTCGCGGAGGTCCTGCTCATCGACCACTCCTCCTCGATGGTGATGCCGCCGAGCCGCCTCGCCGCCGCCCGCGCCGCCGCCGTCAGCGCCCTGGCCCGCCTCCCCGACGGCTCCCTGTTCGCCCTGGTCGCGGGCGGCGACAGGGCCGCCATGATCTACCCGAGACGGCCCGGCCTCGCCGTCGCGCACGCCGAGTCGCGGGCCGCCGCGGAGGCCGCCCTGTACGACTGCACGCCGGGCGGCGGCACCGCGATGGGCACCTGGCTGGAGCGGGCCCGCCAGCTCTTCCGTGAGCTGCCCGCCCCGGACGCCGGCGGCTGCGTACGCCACGCGCTGCTGCTCACCGACGGCAAGAACGAGCCCGGCTACGAGACCCGCGCGGAGCTGCACGAGCGCGTCGAGCGGTGTGCGAGGGTCTTCGCGTGCGACGTGGTGGGCATCGGGGACGCCTGGGAGACCGACGAACTCCTGCTGATCGCGCGGACGCTGGGCGGCCGCACCCGTGCCGTGGCGGATCTGACGCGGCTGCCGGACGAGCTGGCCTCGCTCACCGGACGGGCCGCCGACCGCGACGTCACCGGCCTGCGGCTGCGCCTCTACCACCGTGCCGGTGTGCGCCCGCACTCCTTCGAGCAGGTCCATCCGACGCGGGTCGCGCTCGTCCCCGACCACGTCGACCTGTCCGGTGTCGGGACGGGCGCGGGCGGGCCCGTACACGAGTACGACCTCGGTCCGTGCGGCGAGGAGACCCGCGCCTATCTGCTCTGCGTCGGCGTGCCCTACGACCCCGCGCAGCTCGGCAAGGAACTCCTGCTCACCGAGGTCGAACTCGACACGGACAGCGCGGCCGGCGGGCCCCGGCCACCGCAGCCGCAGCCCGTGCTGATGCGCTGGACCGACGACGCCGACCTCTACAGCAGGCTGGACCCCCAGGTCGCCCACTACCGGCACGAGGAGGAACTCCACCGCACCTTCGAGGAGGCCTGCGCCGAGCTGAAGCACGGCAGGCGCGCGGCGGCCGAGACGCTGCTCGGCACGGCCTGGCGGCTCGCCGTCGAGACGGGCGACACGGCCATGCAGGAGCATCTCCGCCGCCTTGTCCACGTCCGGGACAGCGCCCGGGGCGCTGTCGAACTCCGCGACCGGATCACGAAGTTCGACGTGGAGGCGGCCCGCATCCAGTCGAGCACGACCGTCCTGCCCGGCACCGCCCGGTGAGGGCCCTCTGGCGCTCCCTGCGCCGCCACGCGTGGCCGGAGCCCCTCGGCGGACGCCCGCGCAACCGCGTCTACCTGCGGGAGCGGCTGATCGCCCTGCCGCTGCTCACCGTCGTCGTGGCCGCCACGTTCGGGTGGGCGTACGCGGACGTCCGCGCGGACTCGGCGGCCCTGCGCGACAGTTTCGCGCCCGCGCTCGTCGGCCTGGCCGAGGCCGAGACGTCCCTGCGCATCGCCGACCGCGAGGCCGGGGAGAGCCTGCGCGCCGGGGCGGCTGTACAGCTCAGCGGACTGAGCAAGCGGTACAGCCTGCGCACCACACGCGCCGTGCAGCGCCTCAACCTGGTGGCCCGCAGCGGCGCCCTGACCACCGCCGAACGCCAGGAGCTCGACGTCGTCTCCGGGCTCGTCGTCGACTACGGCAACTGGATCGCCTTCGCGCAGTACAACGTCGGCGTCCCCGCGCTCCGCGACGCCGGACTCTCGTACGCCCGCAGCATGCTCTGCTCGACCCCGGCCCCCGCCGAGAAGACCGGCAAGGACGGCTACCCGCCCTGCCGTCCCGACAGCGGCTCGGACTCGGACGCGACCGCCGTCGTGGACCGCATCTCCACCCTGGAGGACCGGCTGCGCGGCAGGCTCGCGGACCGGGCGGCGCTCGGCGGCGGCGTCATCACCGCGGGCGTCGTCGCGGGGTTCGCCCTCGTGCTCCTCACTCTCGGCCTGTGGCGCACCCAGCTGTTCCTGCGCCACCGACTGCACCTGCACGTCAGCGTCCCGCTGCTGGCCGCGGCCCTGCCGCTGCTCGCGCTGCCGTTCCTGACCGCCGACGCCGTGCTCGCCCACCGGGCGCAGCAGCGGGTGGTGTCCACGGCGGACGAGCTGTCCGCCCGTACGTCACCCGCGATCGAGTCGACCATCGACGAGAACCCCTTCGGCGACCACCACCCCCTGCTGATCGGAACTCTCAAGGAGCGCGTCCGCCACGACCTGTCCGAGGGCCGCCTCTCCTCGCTGGACGGGGTCGCCCCGTGGGTGACGCCCACCGGTCTGCTCTGCGCGTCCCTCATGGGCGTCACGCTGCACGCCTACCGCCGCGAGTACGTCCTCATCTCCCGGTCAGGAGCCACCGTATGAGCCGGCCGCACACCGTCTTCCGTGCCTTCCTCGCGGCCTGCCTGCTGGCCGTCACCGCCGGGGCCTGCGGCGGCGGGCGGCCCGAGACGCTCGTCGTCCTCGGCCCCTGGACGGGCCCCGAGGGCGACGCGTTCGAGGCGATGCTGCACCGGCTCGACGACGGCACGGGCCAGTCGTACACGTATCAGGGGACCCGCTCCCTGCGGGAGACGCTCGTCGCGCAGCTGGAGGCGGGCGACCCTCCTGACGTCGCGATCCTCAACAGCATCGGCGAACTCACCGAGTACGCCCGCGGCAACCTCCTCACCCCCCTCGACCGGGCCGCCACCGCCCGCGCCTACCCGCCCTGGGCGCCCCGCCTCGACGTGAACGGCATGCGCCGCACCTACTGGGTGCCGCTGAAGGTCGACCTCAAGAGTCTGGTGTGGAGCAAGGAGGGCCGGCCGGCCACGGACCCCGAATGGTGCGTGGGGCTGGCCTCGCAGGCCACCTCCGGCTGGCCGGGCACCGACTGGATCGAGGACATCCTGCTCCACCAGGCGGGCCCGGACGTCTACACGGAATGGGCCGTCGGCAAGCTGAAGTGGCGCGACCCTCGGGTCCGCAGAGCGTGGAAGACGTGGGCCCAGCTCCTCGGCGACCGCGACGAGAAGTCGGTCGACCAGTCACTCACCACGTCGTACATGGGGACGGCCGGCCCGGCGAAGGACGACGGCGGCCCCCGCGGCCTCCTCGACTCCTCCCTCACACCCCGCTGCACCCACGAGCACCAGAGCGCCTTCATCCGCTACGTGTACGCGGACGAACGGGTCCGCGTCGACCCGGCGGCGGGCTTCCTGGGCGGCCGGTCCGCGTACGACGGGGCCTATGAGGTGGCGGGCGACATGGCCGCCGTGTTCTCCGAGGACCCGGCGGCCCGCGCCCTGGTCGACCGCCTGTCGAGCAAGCGGGCCCGCACGCTCTGGCGGGCCGGGGCCGCGGACGGACTGCGGCCGTTCTTCCCCGACCCGACCGACCCCCAGCCGACCGACCCGACCGGGCGGCGCATCGCGGAGATCCTCACCGGAAAGGCGCGGACACTCTGCTTCGACGCCTCGGACGTGATGCCGCCGGGCGTGCGCGACGCGTTCCACCGGGCCGTCCTGCAGTACTTCAGACAACCGTCCGGCGACCGGCTCGACGAGCTCCTCGGCCACCTGGACACCGTGCGCACGGAGGCCGCGGCGGACGCGGGCCCGGGACGGCTGCCCGAATCCGGGATCTGCGCGCCGCCGGGCGGCTGAGTACCGGTGTCCGACGCGTCAGCGGGCCAGCTCCTCCGGGCAGGGCGTGCCGCGGGGCAGCTGGTAGGGCGAGCCGAGGCGGTAGGTGCCGGCCTTCGGGGCGAGCAGCTCGACCCACTTGTCGCCGGCCTGGTCCTCCTTGGCCTCCATCAGACAGCCGTTGACGTTGTCGTACTTCTTCGGCCGCTTCTCGTTCAGCGCCCGCTGCCGCTTCGACGCCTCGGTCTCCTGGGGCCGCTGCACGCCCTTGCCCTTGGCGTCGACGACGCTCAGCCACGGCGAGTACGGGATGCGGATCAGGACGCGGCCCGGCTTGTCGACGCGGAGCGTCATCTCGCCCTGCTCGGCGCGCTCGACGACGGCGTTCGGCTCGGCGAGCGGCGTCGGGTCGGTGACCTCGTACAGCTGCCAGTTCGAGTCGACCCACACCTTCTTCAGATACGGCAGTCCGTCCGTGATGAGCTGCGCCTCGCGCTTGCCGCCGTCGCCGTCGGGCTCGCCCTTGGGGAGCGCCACGTAATGCACGGACCAGCGCTGCAGCCACTCGTGGTAGTTCGCCGAGTTGAGGGTGTCGTCGTAGAAGAGCGGGTTGCGCTCCATGTCGGCCTGCCGGTTCCAGCCCCGCGCGAGCTGTACGTACGCGGGGAGCGCGGACGCCTCGCGGTGGCTGCGGGCCGGCACCACCTCGACGCGGCCCTTCGCGGCACCCCGCTCCTTCAGCTCGTTCACCAGGGGCGAGACCTCACGCGTCCAGGAGGCGTCGGACCGCGTGTGCACGATGTCGTCGACGGCCTTGAACCCGATCCAGCCGGTGAAGCCGACGAACGCCAGGATGATCACGTACCACTTGCGGGACTTCGGCACGGTGTACGGCAGCGCGGCGAGCAGCGCGACGCCCGTGAAGCACATCGCGAGGCGCGAGATGTTGGAGCCGATCTGCGAGCTGATCAGCCAGACGCCGAGCACGAACGCCGCGTACACGGCGGTGGTGATCCGCACGGTCTTCCACTGCTTCGGCACGGCGAAGTAGACGAGGGCGGCGCTGATCAGCGGCAGCGACGCCGAGCCGAACGACATCGGCTGCGTGCCGGAGAACGGGAAGAGCCACGCGGAGAGACCCACCACGATGGACGGCGCGATGCCCAGCGCGTACGCGCCCGGGTAGCGCTTGCTGAGGAACAGCGCGACGGCGACCATCCCGACGAAGAGCCCCGCCACCGGGCTGCCCATCGTGGCGAGCGCCGCGAACGGGGCGGCGACCAGCGCCTTCGCCCACCGCTTGTACCGCCAGCGGTGCGGCCAGCAGAAGACGGCGGCGACCGCCATCAGCGCGAACATCTGGCCGAGGCCGTAGGTCACCCGGCCCGACACGGCGTTGCACAGCAGCGCGAAGAGGCCCGCGACGACGGGCCACCACAGCTGTTTCACCGCGCGGCTGCGCATCAGGATCATCGTGAGCAGCGCCGCGGAGGCGGTGCCGGCGATCATCATCGTCGTCCGCACACCGAGCACCGACATCAGGTACGGCGATACGACGCTGTACGACACCGGGTGCATGCCGCCGTACCAGGCGAGGTTGTACGCCGAGTCGGGGTGCCGGCCGACGAACTCGGCCCAGGCGTCCTGCGCCGCGAGGTCGCCGCCGCTGTTGGCGAAGGCGAAGAACCAGACGACGTGCAGCACGGCGGCGACCGCCGTCGTGATCGTCACCGGGTGGCGCAGGAAGCGCTTCTGCCAGGAAGCGGGGGGCCCGCTCTCGGTCGTGCGGCGCTGGGCCGGCAGCTTTATTCGCGCACCGGTGCGGCGAGCGCCGCCCTGCTCAGGCGCGGCGGCGGCGTCGTCGGCGCGCGTCGGCTCCGCTGTGGCCACTGGAGGCTCTCCCCGTGTCGTCCCTGTATCCGGAGTACCCGGGGTGTCGTGCCGACGAGAGTTCGTCCCGGAACTCTCGTCCTCCGCCCCGGCGTACTGCCCCCGAGATTGTGACGCTAGCACGCACGCGCGAGGGGAGGCCCGGGGGCGGGCCTCCCCTCCTGGTGCTCGGCCCCGGCCTCAGCCGACGCGGGTCAGCTTGGCGCCGAAGCCCGGTTCGCTGAGGTCCTTCTGCAGTGCCACCGGCACCTCGACGGCCTCACCCTTCCCGTCGCCGACGCTCAGCACACCGACCTCGGTGCCCGCCTTCGCCGTGTGCGGGAGGCTCTTGCCCTTCTTCTCGTCGAGCCGCAGCTTCACGGTCAGCCCGGACCAGCCCACCGCGGACACGTCCTTGGCCGCGACGAGAGGCGTCGTACCGCCCAGACCGTCGTCCAACTGCCCGACGACGTCGCCCTTCTTCACGATGGTCTTGGCGGTCAGGGCGTCCTGACCGGCCTCGATGAGCTTCTTCGTGACGTCGGTGACCTGGTCGATGTTGGCGACGCCGTTGCTGCCGTACTGGCCGAGGGCGGCACCGATGATCGTCTGCGTCTCCCCGCCGACCTTCTTCTCCGCGGCGAAGAGGATGTTGCCGCCGGCCGCGGTGGTGGTGCCCGTCTTGATGCCGATGGCGACGGTCGGGACGAGGCCGAAGAAGTTCTTCTGCTTGTCGCCGTTGAGGTCCGTGTAGGCGGGCTGGCGGGAGATCTCGTTGAAGACGGGGTTCTCCATGGCCGCCCGGCCCAGCTTCACCAGGTCCTCGGCGGTCGAGACGGTCGTCTTGTCGAGGCCGCTGGGGTCCGTGTAGTGGGTGTTCTTCATCCCCAGCTCCTTGGCGGTTTTGTTCATCTTGGCGACGAACGCGTCCTCGGAGCCGCTCTTGGTGTCCCAGCGGGCGAGCAGCTTGGCGATGTTGTTCGCGGACGGCAGCATGACCGCCTGCAACGCCTCGTACTCGGTGATCTTCTGGCCCTCGGTGACCTTGACGACGGACTCGTTGGCCGGCTTGCCCGTCTCGTAGTGCTTCTGCGCGGCGGCGTCGACCGGGATCTTCGGGCCGTCATCGCCCTTCTTCAGCGGGTGGTCGCGCAGGACGAGGTAGACCGTCATGACCTTGGCGATGCTCGCGATCGGCACGGGCTTCTGGTCGCCCGAGGTGCCGAACGTGCCGATGCCGTTGACGTCCATCGCGGCCTGCCCGTCGGCCGGCCACGGCAGGCTCGGCTTGCCGCCCTCGAAGGACACGGACTCCTGCGCGGTGAGCTGCAGGGTGGGCGTCGGCAGCGGACGTACGGCCTGTACAACTGCAAAGACGACCACCAGGAGCAGCACCAGCGGCGTCCAGATCTTGACCCGGCGCACCGCGGTGCGGACCGGAGTCTCGGGCGGCGGCGGGGTGTTGGTCAGCTCCGCGAGCAGGTCGATCGGGGGCTTGGGCGGCAGCGGCTGCTGAGTGGTGCGCTCCACCGGCGGGGGCGACGCGGGGCCGGCCGGGGCGGACGCGGAAGCGGCGGCCCACTTGGGGGCGTCCTTCGCTCCACCCTTGGGCTCGGCCTTGGGGGCCGCCTTGGGGTCGGCCTTGCCCTCTGCCTTGGGGGCCGCCTTGGGGTCAGCCTGGGGGTCGGCCTTCGCGGCGGGCTCGGGCTTGGTCCCCGACTTGGGGGCCGTCTTGGGTGACTTGGGGGCCGTCTTGGGCGCGGTGCGGGAGGACGGCTCGTCGAGCGGCTTCAGCGCGACGAACTTGCTGGTCCGCTCGGCGTCACCCTCAGGCTTTGCAGTGCCCTTTGCGCCCTTTGCGTCCTTGGCGTCCTTGCTCTCGGGTTCCTTGCTCTCGGGGTCCTTGCGGTCCCCCAGCTTGAGCATGGTGGTGGGCTGGTCGACGGGCTTGCCGGGGGCCTTGGCGGCAGGCTTGTCGTCTGCCTTGTCCCGTGCTGCCTTGTCGGCTGCCTCGGCCGCGGCTTGCGCGGGCAGGGCCTTGAAGACGGCTGTCGCCTGGTCTATACCGGTGGTCTTGGGAGCGTCGCTCTCCGGCTCGGGGGTTTCGCCCTCGGCCTCGGCGTCACCCTCGGCGTCGTCGGCGCTGGTCTCGGCGTCCGCACCCGCATCCGCGTCGGCGTCCGTGGCGTCACCCGAGGCTTCGGCCTCGTCGGAACCTTCCGCTTCCGGCTCCGGCCCCGTCTCGTCCGAGGTCGCGACCCACGCCGCCACCGCGTCCCGCAGCCGCGCGTCGCCGTTCCCCTTGCCCTCGCTCTTGCCTTCGCTCTTGCCGTCGTCCTTGCCCTTGCCTTCGCCCTCGGGTGCCTCCGCGGGCTCGTCAGAGCTGTCGGAAGTGTCAGAGCTGTCAGAGCCGTCGGAACCGGCCGCCGCCTTCGCGACGTCCTTCGTCGAGAAGACGGCGGTCGCCTGGTCCTCCCGTACCTGCGGCGTCTCGCGGGTCATCGCGAGACGCGGGTCGCGTTCCTCCGGCACCGGCTCGGAAGACTCCGCCCCGGTCGGGTTCCCCGACGACTTCCGCTGCTTCGATCTGTCGGGGGTCTCGCCCGCCACCGATGCCTCCTCGTACGCCATGCCGTTTGCCGATGCTGATGCTTGCCGTGTGCTGGCCGTGCGCCAAATCCGGCCGGACCCCACTGTCCGAACCGTGTACCAGTGTCCTGTGTGAGGGCTTAACCCCCGTGGTAGACGAGAACGACATACCTACTGGTTCCCGTACATCCCGCCCACGCGCTCTCGACAGACCAATGTGAGAGGGGTCACCCTGTCATTCATCCACGCGGGGAGGCATGGATGGGCAGGAGCCGCAGAACAATTCCGGAGGAGCTTCTGCTGCTCGCTTTGGACCCGGCCACGGGCACCACAGCGCAGCCGCAGTCGCTCGACCTCGGTCTGGCCGGAGCACAGCTAGTGGAGCTGGCGCTGGCCGGACGGATAGCCCCAGACGGGGATCGTATCGCCGTGGTGATGCCACGGCCGACCGGAGATCCGACTCTGGACTCCGCACTGGAACTGCTGCGCAGGCGCGGCAGCCCGGTTCGGGCGGTCCACTGGATCGGCGGGCCCCGACTGGGGCTCCGCCAGACGTACCTCTCGCACCTGGAACGGTGCGGCATGGTTCATGCCGTGGCGGGACAGATGTGCGGGGTACTGCCGACGACTCGCTACCAAGCGACGGAGACGGCCATCAGCCGGGAAATCAGGTCCCGGCTCGATTCGGCGATCCGCACCGGTGTACCGCCGGACCCGCGGACCGCAGCGCTCGCCGCCCTGGCCCACGCGGTCGGTCTCGGCAAGCATCTGTACCCCGGGAACGAGGGGCGTTCATCGCGCTCCCGGCTCCGGGACCTGATCAGGCACGACCCCATGGGCGGCCTCGTGGCACACGCCGTGATGGACGTCCAGAACGGCGTGGCGGCTCAGCCGCGCCGCAGCGCCGCACCGGCGGGTCCCGCGGGACCGGGCGGTGTCCGGCAACCGGCCAGGGCGACAGCGGACCCCGGAGGGGTGCCACTGCAGCCGCGCCGCGGATCCATGGCACGCGCCGTCGCTCACTGAGCACGGCTCACGGCACCGACGCGTGACCACGCACCACCATCGCGTCGGCACGCATCACGCATCACGCATCACGCACCACCCTCGCGCAACCGCTCAGCACCACCCGCATCAGCGCCGCACCGCAGTCCCCAGACCCGGTTCGGGAGCCGCTGGGCCGCGCGGGGAGTGGCACCGGACCGTCCGGACGACGACATCCCGGTGCCACCACCCCGCGCGGCCGCACGTCTTACGGCACCACAGGGCCGCACCCCTCGCACATCCGCCCGCACGTTCGCATCATCCGCTGTTTCCCAGCGGTGCCGGCCTGGTTGGTGGCACTCTGCTGAGCAGTAGATACGCAAAGTAGAGGCATGCAAGCCGGAGGTGCACGTCCCGTGGCGTCCAGTGTCAATCCCACCGTCAGGCGACGCCGTCTTGGCCAGGAGCTCCGTCGGCTCCGCGAGCTCAAGGGCATGACAGCCGAGGAGGTCGCCGAGCGCCTGCTCGTCTCGCAGTCGAAGATCAGCCGTCTGGAGAACGGCCGCCGCTCGATCAGCCAGCGCGACGTCCGTGATCTGTGCGGTGTCTACGAGGTCGAGGACCACCGGGTCGTCGACTCCCTCATGCAGATGGCCAAGGACTCGCGCCAGCAGGGCTGGTGGCACTCCTTCGGCGACATCCCCTACAGCGTGTACATCGGCCTGGAAACGGACGCCGCGTCCCTGCGCGTGTACGACCCGCAGGTCGTCCCCGGCCTGCTGCAGACCCGGGCGTACGCGGAGGCGCTGATCACCGGCGCGCTCCCGGAGACCACGCCGACCGACATCGAGAAGCGCGTCCAGGTGCGCATGCGCCGTCAGGAGCGCATCGCGGCGCCGGACAATCCGCTGCGCCTGTGGACCGTCCTCGACGAGTCGGCGCTGCGCCGCGTCGTCGGCTCCCGCCATCTGATGCGCGACCAGCTGGAGCATCTCGTCGAGCAGTCCCAGCTGCCGCACGTGACGGTCCAGGTGATCCCCTTCGAGATGGGCGCGCACCCGGGGCTCAACGGTCAGTACGCGATCCTCGAATTCCCCGACGCGGCCGACTCCAGCGTCGTCTACATCGAGGGCGTCACCAGCGACCTGTATCTGGAGAAGGCGAACGACGTCCAGCAGTACAGCGTCATGTACGAGCACCTGCGCGCCCAGGCGCTCAACGTCGAGCAGTCCAGACAGCTCATCGCGGACATCTCGAAGGACTACGCCCGCTGATCACGGCCCTTTCGAGCGAAAGCGCCGCACAGTACACCCTTGTCACGCCGGCGCGGAAGTCCCCCCTGGTATATGCCATCCGGTTGAGTGAACGATCCCTTCACGCCACGATGTTGGCGAGTAGCGTCATTCTCGCCATCGAGCAGGAACGTTGGCGCCACCGCAGGAATGCGGCGACAGCAACTCATCAACTGGAAGAACCGGAGCGGACATGGCAATTCAGCAGGGTACTTCGCACACGTGGGTCAAGTCCTCCTATTCCACCGGAAACGGCGCGTGCGTCGAGGTGAAGTCTCCGGTGCGACACGGGATTTCCGTCCGCGACTCCAAGGTCGCCGAGGGCCCGGTCCTGGCCTTCCCCGCCGAGTCGTGGAACGCGTTCGTCACCGACGTGAGCCGGGGGGCTGCCGACCTCGCGTGAGACGACAGCGCGCAGCAGCGAAGAACTCGATGACAGAACCACACAGGCACCACCGTTTTGAGCCCTCTCGACTGGCCCGCCGTCCCGGCCGAGGGGGCTCGGCCCTGCCCGGACGAGACCTCGGACGAGACCCCTGACGCGGCCCCGGACGCGGCCCCGGACGCGGCCCCGGACGCGGCCCCGGACCGCTTCAGCGCAGCGCGTCGACGTAGGCATCCGTCCCCGGCACCGTGGGAATGAACGGGGCCACCAGCTCCACGCGCCCGAGCCCCGACTCCGCCACGGCCTCGTCCCGCCCGGTGAAGTGCGCCTCCCAGCACTCCCGCGGGTCCTCCTGGAGGAACCACAGCAGCGTCAGCCGGGTGTCGACGCCCTCGACCTGTTTCACGTACGTCATCCGGTCCCCCGGCAGCGGCGTCGGCCGGAAGAGCGTGACCATCGCGGCCGGTGAGCCGGCGAGCACGCGCGGCAGGTGCCGGGCCCTCAGCCACTCCAGCAACTCGTCGCGTGCCCCCGGCCCTTCGGCGTCGACGACCTCCAGGACGAGCCCTTCGTAGGGATGGTCGAGCGCGTGGAAGTCGCGCGGGCCTGCCGCGCCGTCGCGGTAGACGGTCGCCTCGTGGTCCTGGAAGGCGGTGAAGACGTGCGTGCGGTCCCGGTAGACCCGGCCGTCTCGGTTGAGGCGCTTGTTGATGCCGACGGTCCACTTCATGTGGTCGTCGTAGCGGCCGTCCGTCACCCAGTACGTGGAGAGGTAGCACCCCGAGGTGACCGGCTCCGCCACGGCGGACTTGGCGGGGTAGCGCAGGAGCTGGAGCTCGCGCGTGGCCACCCAGCGGCGCCCCGCGTACATCCAGGGCATGGCCATCGCGCCCGCGTAGTAGTGGTCGTCCTCGTACCAGCGGTTGTACGCGTACTCGTGCCCCGGATGCGGTTCGACCATGGTGATCAGGGCGTGCCCCGGGTGCACGCCGTAGGGTCCGGCGGCGGCCAGCTCGGCGTAGACGTCGCTCCGGGTGTCCGCGCGACCGCCCGCACTGGGTTCAGCACTCACGTCTCTCCCCTGCCTCTCTCTTCCTTCCTCCGGTGGTCGCCCATACTCTGACGCCCCGTCAGTAAAACTGCCAGAGCCGGGAGGCGCCCCATGCCGTCGTCGCTCCTCGAGGGAAAGACCGTCGTCGTCTCGGGCGTCGGCGCCGGGCTCGGCCATCAGGTCGCGGCGGCCGTCGTGCGCGACGGCGGAAACGCCGTGCTCGGGGCGCGCACGGCGGCGAACCTCGCCAAGTCGGCCGCGGAGATCGACCCCGGCGGGACCCGCACCGCCCACCTGCCCACCGACATCACGGACGAGGAGCAGTGCCGTGCGCTGGCCGGGCTCGCCCGCGACCGCTTCGGCGGGATCGACGCGGTCGTCCACGTCGCCGCGTGGGACAGCTGCTTCGGCGGCCTGGAGGACGCGGACTTCGCCACGTGGCAGCAGGTCCTCGACGTCAATCTGCTCGGCACCCTGCGCATGACGCGCGCGTGCCTGCCCGCGCTCAGGGAGCGGCACGGCGGCTCGGTGGTCATCATCGGCACGCAGTCGGCGATCGCGGCGCCCTCACAGGTGCGGCAGGCCGCGTACGCGGCGTCGAAGGGGGCGCTGACGTCGGCGATGTACTCCCTCGCCCACGAGGTGGGGCCGGACCGCATCCGGGTCAACACCGTGCTGCCGGGGTGGATGTGGGGGCCGCCCGTCGAGGCGTACGTGCGGTTCACCTCGCAGAGCGAGGGGGTCTCCGAGGCGGAGGTCCGGGGGCGGCTCGCCTCCCGGATGGCTCTGCCCGAGCTGGCCACGGACGGCGACGTCGCGGACGCCGTGGTCTTTCTCGCATCCGATCGGGCGCGCGCCATCACGGGGCAGTCCCTCCTGGTCAACGCGGGGGAGTTGATGCGGTAGCCGTCTGCCCGGCGGATCGGTCACGCCTGAAGGCGCCCCTGGAAAGGGGCGCCTTTTCCATGCCCTTACCCTACCGCTCTGATCAGATACATGAACACAGATCAGCAAACAGAACGATTTTACTTGCTTTTGACCATACCCCCAGTTGTCGCCGCCCGGCGCCCGAACCCACGATGAGCGGGCACTTCCGTGGCACTGGCGAAGTGCGAGCCAGTTATGCGCAGTTCACCAGGCGGACCCCTGGAGGGCCATATGAACAGTCTCGACTGGGCCGTGCTCATCGGCTACTTCGGCGTGATGGTCGCGATCGGCGTGTGGTCCCACAAGCGGGTCGACAACGTCAGCGACTTCTTCACGGCCGGCGGGAAGATGCCCTGGTGGCTGTCGGGCATCTCCCACCACATGTCCGGCTACAGCGCGGTGATGTTCACCGGGTACGCGGGCATCGCGTACACCTACGGCGTGACGTCCTTCGTCACCTGGTCCTTCCCCATCGCGCTCGGCATCGCCATCGGCGCGCGGCTCTTCGCCCCCCGCATCAACCGGCTGCGCTCACGGCTGCACGTCGCCTCCCCGCTGGAGTACCTGAAGAACCGCTACGACCTCAAGACCCAGCAGGCGCTGGCCTGGTCCGGCATGCTCCTGAAGATCGTGGACGTGGGCGCCAAGTGGGCCGCGATCGCGACGCTGCTCTCCGTCTTCACCGGCGTCTCCCTCAACCAGGGCATCCTCATCACCGGTGTCATCACCGCGATCTACTGCACCATCGGCGGGCTGTGGGCCGACGCGCTCACCGAGCTGGGACAGTTCGTGATCCAGCTCCTGGCCGGTGTCGCGATGTTCGTCGCCGTGGTGATGGAGCTCAACGACATGGGCATCGGCTTCTTCGGCGCCTGGGACGAGCCGGCCCTGCAAGGTCACGAGAAGCCGCTCGTCGGCCCGTACGGCACGGTGTTCCTGCTCGCGTTCCTCTTCATCAAGCTCTTCGAGTACAACGGCGGCATGCTCAACCAGGCGCAGCGCTACATGGCGACCGCCAACGCCAAGGAGGCCGCGCGCTCCGCCAAGCTCTCCGCGATCCTGTGGCTGGTCTGGCCCGTGGTGCTGTTCTTCCCCATGTGGATGTCGCCGCTCCTGGTGGACTCGAAGAAGCCGGACGGCTCGGACTCGTACGGCCTGATGACCGAACAGCTTCTGCCGCACGGTCTGTTGGGCCTCGTCATCGTCGGCTTCTTCTCGCACACCATGGCCATGTGCTCCTCCGACGCCAACGCCATCGCGGCCGTCTTCACGCGGGACTGCGCGCCGGTCCTGTCGGCCAAGGCGCGCGCCTGGAACGAGCGTTCGGGTCTGATCGCGGCACGCGTCACGACGGTCGTCTTCCTCGGCCTGTCCATGGCGGCGGCCACGCAGGTCAATTCACCCGCGTTCGGGGACATCATCACCGTCGTGATCAAGTGGGTGGCCGGGCTGATGGGCCCGATGGCCATCCCGATGATGCTGGGCCTGCTGCGGCCGTTCCGCCGCTCCGGGCCGACGGCCGCGCTCACCAGTTGGGCCATGGGGCTGCTCGCCTTCTGGCTGGTCAACTACCCGATCAGCTGGAACGTCGAGGGCGGCGTCCCGCTCCAGTACCAGGTGTCCATCCCGCTGGCGGTGTCGCTGGTCCTGTACATCCTCATCGGCTACCTCAAGCCGGAGGACACCCCCGAGCGGGACGCGCTCATCGAGCGCATCAACACGGACGACGACGGCTCCGCGGGAGCGGCTGCTGTGCCCGCTCCTGCGGAGCCGCGGGACGGCGCGGTGGCGGCGCCGTCCAAGGACTGACGTACGCCCCGTCAGGGGCGCGGGGAACTGCGCGGCCAGCCACACGAAAAGCCGCAGCCGCCACTGCGGGAGATCCCGGCAGACGCGACTGCGGCTCTTCTGTGGTTGCTCGCGCAGTTCCCCGCGCCCCTGAGGAGACTCCGGCGCGGCCCGCGCAGAGGGCGACCCCTAGGGGCGCGGGGAACTGCGCGGCCAGCCACACGAAAAGCCGCAGCCGCCGCTGCGGGAGAACCCGGCAGACGCGACTGCGGCTCTTCTGTGGTTGCTCGCGCCGTTCTCCGCGCCCCTTAAGGGGCGCTCAGACCCCGGCGCGTTCCGGTGCCGCCGCCGGGGCCGTCGGAGGGGTGGACTCTGCGAGCTTTCGCAGCGGCGGCGTACGCGGGGCGTGCTGGGCGGTGAGGCCGGCCAGGGACACCGCCACGACCAGGACGAAAGCCGCACCCGCGATGGCGAAGCTCAGCGTGAACTGGCTCTCCTGCGGCAGGGCGGGCATCCCCTCCGGCAGCGCGATGGTCTTCGAGGCGAGCAGCGAGGTGATCATCGCGCTCGCGACGGCGCTGCCGACCGAGCGGGAGATCGAGTTGATGCCGTTGGCGATGCCCGTCTGGTGGGCCGGGACGCTGGCCACGATGAGCGCGGGCATCGAGGCGTAGCCGAAGCTGATGGCCAGGCCGATGACCATGCCCGCGCCGATGACGGAGGCGCTGGTGCCGTGCGCCAGGGTCAGCCAGGCGAAGCCGATCACGCCGAAGGCGGCGCCGGTGGCGAGGGTGAGGCGGGCGCCGATCCGGCGGACCAGGATGCCGCCGAACTGGGCGCCGAGGAGCGAGACGATCGTGGTCGGCAGGAGGTAGACGACGGAGGCGCCGAGCACCGAGGCGCCGAAGCCGTACCCGGCCACGTCCTCGGGCATCTGCACGAGGTACGAGACGCCGATGAACTGGGCGAACATCGCGAAGCCGAGCAGCAGTCCGGCCAGGTTGGTGAAGAGGACCGGCCGGTGGGCGAACATCTTCATGTCGACCATCGGCTCCTTCACCTTCAGCTCGGTCAGGACCCACACGGCCGCCATGACGACCGCGCCCGCGAAGGCGCCGAGGGTGCGGCCGGAGGTCCAGCCCCACTCGTGGCCCTGCGAGATCGGCAGGAGCAGCAGGACGAGGAGCAGCGCCAGCGTGCCCGCGCCCAGCCAGTCGGTCCGGCCACCGGTCTTCGAGCGCGAGGCGGGGACGGCGAACACGACGCCGACGAGCGCCACCACGGCGAGGACGACCGCGAGCCAGAAGACCCGGTGGTAGTCGGGGTCGGCGCCCTGGGTCAGCAGGCCCGCGCCGACCAGGGCGAGGCCGCTGCCGAACGCCAGGGTGCCGCTGACCAGCGCCATCGCTCCGGGCAGCTTGGCCGGCCTGATCTCCTCGCGGAGCACGGAGAGGGCCAGCGGGAAGATCGCGGTGGCGGCGCCCTGCATGATCCGGCCGACGATGAGCCAGGTCAGGGAGGACGTGGTGGCGGCGAGCACGGAGCCCGCGATCATCACGAGCAGCACCCCGATGAGGGTGGGCTTCTTGCCGTGCATGTCGCCGAAGCGGCCGAGCAGCGGTGTGAAGACGGCGGCCGAGAGGAGGGTGGCGGTGGTCACCCAGCTGACGCCGGCGGTGGTGGCGTTGAGGTCGTTCTGGATGATCGACAGGATCGGGACGACCAGGGTCTGCATCATCGAGACGACCATGGCGGCGAGCCCGAGCACCAGGACGACGGCGGTCTGTCCGGTGGGTCTCGGCGGGGCCGCGTGCTGTGCGTGGAACACGGTGACTTCTTCTTCCGACTGCTCGAACCGGCTGCCCGACGGGCCGCCCGACTACTTAAGAATCTCGATACTTGAGTACGTCAAGTAACGTACAAGAAGGTAAGCCTCAATATTTGAGATCGTCAAGTTTCATGGCGTAAGGTGGCTCACATGTCTGGAACTCCCCGCGTCGACACGGCTCAGCTCATGGAGCTGCTGGCGGTCTCCCTCGGTGCCTATTACGGAGACTTCACGGAGGCCGCGGCGCGTGAGAACCTCACCGCGAGCCAGGGCAAGACGCTGAGCGTGCTGCGCCGGCGGCCCGCCGCGATGCGGGAGCTCGCCCGGACGCTGTCGTGCGACGCCTCGAACGTGACGGGCATCATCGACCGTCTGGAGAAGCGCGGCCTCGTGCACCGGGAGCCGAGCCCCACGGACCGCCGGGTGAAGAACGTGGTCCTGACCCCCGAGGGCGAGCGGGCCGTCGACGCGATCCGCGCCAACATGCACACCACGCAGGCCGGCCTCGCCGCGCTGGACGAAACCGAGCGCGCCACCCTGCACGACCTGCTGAGCCGCACCTTCGAGCCCGGCCGGTAGGGCTGGTCAGGCGCGCGGGTAGCGGGCCAGCCAGCCGGGCGACGAGAGCGCGGGACCGTGCAGCGCCGGCCCCTGCGTCATCTCCATCGCGAAGTCGTCCGCCAGCTCCAGAACGGTGGGCCTGCCCTCCAGCTCCGTGAGCCACCCCGGCGGCAGCGCGGTCTCCCCGTGCAGCGCGCCGAGCAGCGCCCCGCAGAGCGCGCCGCAGTCCGCCGAAGGGCCGCCGTGGTTGACGGCGAGCCGCAGCCCGTGCCGGATGTCCTCGCCGACCAGGGCGCAGTACACGGCGGCGGCCAGCGCGCCCTCGGCCGTCCCTTCCGTGAGGAGTTCCTCCACGCGCGCGGGCGTCGGCATGCCCTGCCGTACGGCGCCCAGCGCGTGCCGGAGCGCGTCCGTCACGGGCGGATGTCCGGGCCGGGTGGCGAGGAGGGCCAGGCACCGCTGGATCGCGCCGTCGAGGGACTCCCCGCGGGCGAGACCGTGCACGATGACGGCGTGGGCGCCCGCCGTGAGGTGGGCGGTGGGGTGGCCGTGCGTCTGGACGGCGGACTCGACGGCGAGCTGCAGGACGAGTTGCGGCTCCCAGCCGACGAGGAGGCCGATGGGCGCGGCCCTGACGGCGGCCTCGGGGCCGCGGTCGTCGGGGTTCTTCGGGGCGTCGAGGGTGCCCATCGTCTGGTCGCCGAGTCCGACGAGGCAGGCGCGGGACGGGTCGCGCCGCGTGTACAGCCACTCCTCGCGGGCCAGCCAGCCGTCCTCCTTGCGCCGCTCGTCCGGGCCCCAGTCGCTCTGGGTGGCGGCCCAGCGGCGGTAGGCGCGGTGCAGGTCGGTCGGCGGGTGCCAGGCGCCGGTGTCGCGCCGCACCTGGGCGCGTATGAGCCCGTCGACGGTGAAGAGGGTGAGCTGGGTGGCGGCGGTCACGGCACCCCGGCGGCCGTACGCCGGGGCCGGCTCGGTGAGCCCGTCGGCGCCGTGCGCCTCGCGGATCGCGTCGAGGGACAGACGGGCCACGGGCGCGCCCAGGGCGTCGCCGACGGCGGCGCCGAGAAGAGTGCCGCGCACCCGGCTGCGGAAGTCCTGCTGCTCGGCGCGGCCCCAGACACCGGTGGCCGCTGCGGTACCCACGCGGGCCTCCCTCCGTGCAGTGACTGATGTGCGGTGACGTACGACAACGTGCCTTGACGTACGACGAGGTGCCTTGACGTACGACAACGTGCCTTGACGTGCGACGACGTGCCTCGTCGCACCTCGGCGGTCGTGCCTCGACCGATTGCGACTGCGCAGCACTGTAATCGAACGGGAACGATCGCTTCAGGCGCCAAGTGGTATGCGAAGAGTTGCCCCTGAGGTCGCTTTTGGACGACGTTCACGGGAGCTTCGCAGTCGCTACGAAACCCCGATGTCCCTGCCGTTCCCGCTTCCTAGAATCCCTCCGATGGACACCTTCCGCGCCGCGCGCGCCCGAGACCGCCGCTCCACCGCCCTGCGCATACTCGACGCCTTGCGGCTCACCGAACGCTGGCAGCCGTTCGGCGACCCCGTCCTGGTCGGCTCCGTCGCCCTGGACCTGGTCGTCGAGCCCGACATCGACCTGGAGATCTACTGCGACGCGCCGTCCGTGGCGCAGGGCTTCGCCGCGCTCGCGCCGTGCGCGGAGCTGCCCGGCGTACGCGGGATGCGGTTCGCCAACGCCCTCGACCTGGACGACCAGGGCCTGTACTGGCGGCTCGACTACGAGGCGCCGTCCGGCGGGACCTGGCAGATCGACATGTGGCTGCTCGCCCACGACCACCCGGGCCCCCGCGCCGCCGACCTGGTCGCCCCGGTGCGCGCGGCACTCACCGACGGGACCCGCGACGCCGTCCTCGCCGTCAAGGAGGGCGCGGCCGAACGGGGCGAGCCGCTGCCCGGGGTGTGGGTGTACCAGGCGGTCATGGACCACGGAGTGCGTACGTACGAGGAGTTCGTCAAGTGGCGCGCGGGGACGCCGACGGACGGTCTGACGTTCTGGCGCCCGGGGCGGTGAGGCGCTCCTTCTGCTCCCGCGCCCACGCGTAGTCCGGATCGGCCCGCAGCGCCTCGTCGAGGGAGGCCAGTGCCTCCTGTACGAGGTTCAGGGCCTCCAGGGACAGGGCTCTGCTGCCCCATGCCCACGCGTAGCCGGGGTCGAGGGCGAGTGCCGTGTCGTATGCGGCGACGGCTTCCTCGTGGCGGTCCGCGAAGCGCAGGATGTCGCCCCGGTCGCCGTGGGCACCCGGCGCGTCCGGGGCGAGTTCGTGGACGCGGTCGAGGTCGGCGAGGGCGCCGGGCAGGTCGCCGAGGGCCTGTCGGACGCGGGCTCTGCGGGCCAGCGCCCAGGCGTATTCGGGCCACAGGTCGATCGCGCGGTCCAGGTCGTCCAGGGCTTCGCGGGGGCGGCCGAGGACGAACTTGGCCTGGCCGCGGCTGCCCAGGGTCAGCGGCTCCCGCGGGTCGATGGCGTGCGCCCGGTCCAGCCAGGGCAGGGCCTCGTCCGGGCGGCCCATGCGGCGGTACGTCTCCCCGCGGTCCCGTGCCACCCACTCCGCGCCCGGCACCACCTCGTCGGCCGCGGCCAGGTGCCGGAGCGCCGTCTCGTGTTCGCCCAGGGCCCGGCAGGTGATGGCCAGGCCGTGGTGGCCCCACGGGTCGCCGGGGTCGAGGGCGACGGCACGCTCGTGGTCGGCGATGGCCTCGCGCAGCCTGCCGAGGTGGAAGAGGCGCAGGCCGTGCGCGTTGTACGCGGCGACGCGGCCCGCGTCGTCGAGCCCCGCACGGGAGAGGAACAGCTCCAATACCTGGAGTGCGCCCAGGCGTTCGTCGGTGAAGGCGGCCCGGCAGTCGTCGGACCAGGACCGCAGGTGGTCCGCGCCCGTGTCCTCGGCGGCGTCGGTCACCGCCCGCGCCCACTCGCGGGCCACCGCCGTGCCCCCGCGGCAGGCGTCGATGCCCTCGCGCAGCGCGCCGGGCAGTGCGGCGCGCGGCCCCGCGCACAGCGAGTGGTACAGCTCCTCGACGCGCAGCGCACGCCACTCCGGCCGCGTCCAGGGGCGGCCCGGCGTGCCACGGAACTCATCCTCCAGCGCGCCGCGCCGTCGCCCGTACAGCTCTGCGAGCCGCGTGTGGCCCGAACTCCACAGCTGTGGCGCGGTGTTGCGGCGCAGGCGCAGCATCGGGGCGCGTACGACGTCGTGGTAGCGGGCGGCGCCCCTGCGGTCGGCCCGCACGAACGGCATGGTGCGCAGCCACGCGTACAGCTCCGCCGGTCCGTCGCCGCCCCCGCCGGCGGCGGCCCGCACGATCTCCTCGTCGAGGCGCCTCGGCAGCGCGCAGTCCAGGGCGGCCGTGCGCCGCACCGGGTCCGGTTCCCACTTCAGGAAGCGCTCCACGGCCGTGGCGCTGGGGTCGCCGACGTCGTCGGGCGCCGCGGGGCCCGTCTCGGCGAGGGTGGAGACGAGGACGGGCAGCCGCCCCGAAAGACGGAGGACCTCGGCGACGACGGGTTCCTCGGTGACACCCTTCGCGGCGAGGAGGCCGCGCGCCTCGCTCTCCGTGAAGGGCCGCAGCGGCAGTTCGGCGGCGAAGTCCGCGGCGCCGTCCCAGCGGTCCGGGTCGAGGGGCCGCTGCCCCGCGGTCACCACGACGACGCAGGCGGGGAGTTCGCCGTACCGGTCCGTCGTCATCACGTCGTACAGCCAGCGGTCGAGGAACGGCGCCGTCCGCTCGTACGTGTCGAAGAGCAGCACGAGCCACGGCACGGTGTCCGCCGCGCCGGCCAGCTCGTCGAGGAGCACGGGCGTCAGCACGCGCTCCGGTTCCAGGACGAGGCGGGCGTCCTCCTGGCTGCGGAAGCGGGCCCGCAGCCGGTCCGCGCCGAGCGCGAGCCGGTCCGCGTCGACGGCGCCCGCGAGGGCACCGACGACCGGCACCATGCCGAGCCCGACGACGCCCGCCCGCGCCATGGCCGCGCTGCCCGTCGAGGGCATGTCGGGCTCGGCGGGTTCGCGGGCGGCGGCCACGACGGCCTCGTGGGCGCGCTGCCGGTGCTGGGCGAGGGCGCGCTCCAGGGACTTCAAGGTCCGCCCCTGCTGGGCGCATTGCGCGGCGATCTCGGCGAGGGCGGAAGGAATGTCCTGCGCCCCGTCGTCCACGTAGGCGGTCAGGGCACCGAGATCCGTGGCGAGTTGGGCCATCTCGCGCACGAGCGAGGTCTTGCCGACGCCCGCCGGGCCGTGCACGTGGAAGAGGAAGCGGTGCCGTTCGTCCTCGGGCGGCACCTCGAAGTTCTCCCTGAAGAGCCGGAGCTCCTCGCGCCGCCCCACGAAGCCTGCCCGCCGCCTGCGCCGGATGAGCTCCTGCATCGACACCCTCGTCCGCGCCATCCCGCCCCTCCCGTACTCCACGGCCCGCCCCTCCCGTGCTCCACGGCCCGCCCTCAGTCTCACGTATCCGCGCGTGGCGGGAGGTGAACAGTGGCGGTCATCCGCCGAACGTCCGGATCACGTAACGGAGTTCATGCGGTGTACAACCTTCGCTCTCGAGATGTCGTCTCCCGTTACGTCACAGCAGTTCCCGACAGGAGGACCCGTGCCCCGCCGCACACTCATCAGTGCCATCGCCGTGGCCGCGCTGGCAGCCCCGCTCGCGGTCTCCGCCACCTCCGGTACGGCGGTGGCCGCCCCGCAGCCGCCCCGCACCCCGGTGACCGACTTCAACCACGACGGGTACGCCGATCTCGCGGTCGCCGCGCCGGACGGCACCGTCGACGGCGTGGAGAAGGCGGGCTACGTCTCCGTCGTGTACGGCACCGCCTCCGGGCCCGGCACCAAGGGCCACCAGCTCATCAGCCGGGCCACGCCGGGTGTCCCGGGCGAGCTCGCCGGCACGTACGCCTTCGGCTACCAGACGCTCCCCGCCGACCTGGACGGCGACACGTACACCGACCTGCTCGTGACCGGCGGCGACGACAGCGGCAACAAGGCGACCGTCCTGTGGGGTTCCAAGGACGGCCTGACCGGCAAGAACACCCTCCTGCCTTACCGCAACTCCGAGTTCGCCACGGGTGACTTCAACGGCGACGGCAAGCGCGACCTGGTCGTCAACGACGACCCGAGCGACGACCCCGACGTCTCCGGGATGACCATCCAGTACGGCCCGTTCACCCGCGACGGCAAGCCCGCGTCCAAGGACAGCATCACCACGGACGACGGCCCCTCCGGTCTGGCCTCCTTCATCACCGGCGACATGACGGGCGACGGCGTCGACGACATCGTCACCACGCACGGCTTCGAGGAGATGACGCACGACGCCCGCTTCTGGAAGGGCGGCAGGAGCGGTGTCGGCCACACCGCCAAGACGCTTGGCACGGCGTACAGCGGCACGGTCGGCGACGTCGACGGCGACGGGTACGGCGACCTGATCACCCGCGACATCGGCTCCGTCACCGAGGTCATCGACTCCGTCCCGGGCAGCATCACGATCCAGTACGGCAGCTCGAACGGGCCGACCGACGCCCGCAAGAAGGTCATCACCCAGGCCACGGCGGGCGTCCCGGGGGCCAGTGAGGAGAACGACGCGTTCGGCGCCTCCCTCAGCGCGGGCGACGTGAACGGCGACGGCAGGGCCGAGGTCGCCGTCGGCGTCCCCGGCGAGAGCCTCGACGCGAGCACCGGCACCGGCGCGGTCGTCCTCCTCAAGGGCGCCTCCAAGGCCGAAGGCGGCATGACCGGCAAGGGCGCGGTCGCCTACAACCAGTCCACCGCCGGAGTGCCCGGCGTCTCCGAGACCGGCGACGACTTCGGCCGCAAGGTGGCGCTCACCGACCTGAACAAGGACGGCAGGGCCGACCTGACCGCCACGGCTCCCGGCGAGGACGGCACCCACACGGACTCGGGCGCCCTGTGGAACCTCTACGGCTCCACGGGCGGCCTGACCACCACCGGCGCGAGCACGCTCAGCCCGGTGAAGCTCGGCGCCCCCGAGAAGGACGCCAAGTTCGGTCTGCTGCTCGGCAGCTGACCACCACCGCACCACCCGACCACCGACATTCGGTCACCGGACCGACAGACCAAACAGACCGAACAGACCAAGCAGACCGAACAGACCGAACAGACCACTTGAACACGATCTCTCTGGAGTTATCAGTGCGCCGCTCTCTCATAGCCGCCGTGGCCGTCGCCTCGCTCGCGGCCCCGATCGCCCTCGCCACCGCCGGTGCCGCCGCGGCGGCACCCCTGCCGCCGAAGGCCCCCGTCACCGACTTCAACCACGACGGTTACGCCGACCTCGCCATCTCCGCTGCGGGCGGGCCCGACGCCACCGCGCCCGGCCAGGTCTCGATCGTCTACGGCACGCCGTCGGGCCCCGACACCGCGCACGCGAAGACCATCACCCGCGCCACTCCCGGCGTCCCCGGCACCCCGGAGAACGGCGACCGGTTCGGCAACCAGACGGCCGCCGCCGACCTCGACGGCGACGGCTACACCGACCTCGTCGTCAACGGCGGCGGCAAGTCCGTCGTCCTGTGGGGCTCCGCCCAGGGCCTCACCGGCGAGGGCACCGCCGAACTGGCCTCGAACGGCGCGGGCGTCACCGCCGGTGACTTCAACGGCGACGGCAAGCGGGACCTGGTCACGGCCGAGTACCCGGAGCCCGAGGACCCGATGGACAACGACGACCAGGGCATGACCATCGCGTACGGCCCGTTCAAGCGGGACGGCAAGGCCGCGAGCACCCAGCAGATCGTCACGAGCCAGACGTTCGGCCCCGGCGACTTCGTCACGGGCGACGTGACCGGCGACGGCGCCGACGACATCGTCACCAGCCACGGCTTCGAGGAGATGGCGCACAAGAGCCAGCTCTGGAAGGGCGGCAAGGACGGGGTGGCCACCACCTCGCAGAAGCTCGCGCCCTCCGTCGGCGGCGCGGTCGCGGACGTCGACGGTGACGGCTACGGCGACTTCGTCACCCGTGACATCGGCGACAGCTTCGAGGACATGCCGTACCAGAAGGGCACGGTCCTCGTCCGCTACGGCTCGGCGTCCGGCCTCTCGGACCGCAGCACGAAGATCACCCAGGACACCGCGGGCGTCCCCGGCGTCGGTGAGGACGGCGACGAGTTCGGCTCCTCCATCAGCGCGGGCGACGTGAACGGCGACGGCTACGCGGACGTCGCCGTCGGCGTCCCCGGCGAGGACATCGAGTCGGTCGCGGACGCCGGCAGCGTCGTCCTCCTCAAGGGCTCCCGCACCGGCCTGACCGGCACTGGCTCGCAGGCCTTCGACCAGTCCAAGGCCGGTGTCCCGGGCGCCTCCGAGAAGAACGACAAGTTCGGCGGCCAGGTCCTGCTCTCCGACACCAACAAGGACGGCAAGGCCGACCTGACCGTGACCGCTCCCCTGGAGGACGGCGCGTACGCGGACTCGGGCGCCGCCTGGCACCTGCGCGGCTCCGCGAGCGGCCTGACCGTCACGGGCATCACGTCCTTCGGCCCGGCCGCGCTCGGCGCCGTCGACAAGGGCGTCCGCTTCGGGGACTTCCTGGCTCGCTGAGGAACTCGGTGACGATGCGTGGCCCGCGCCGCCACCGGTGGACCGGGTGGCCCAGGTGGCCCTCGTGGCCCTGGTGGGCAGCCGTCGCGTTCGTGGCGCTGATCGCGGCCGGCGTCGTGTTCGGCCGGGACACCGGGGTCGACGAGGGCCACGCCCCGGCGCGCGGCAAGCGGATCGTCACCGACTTCGACGGGGACGGCCACGCGGACCTGGCCGTCCCCGCTCCGCTCAGCACCGTCGGCGGTGTGCGGCGGGCGGGCTCCGTGTCGGTCGTGTACGGCGGGCGGGCGGGGCCCGACATCCGGCGCGCGCAGGTCGTCGACCGTACGGCGAAGGGCCGGCTCGGCGAACTCGCCGCGCGAGAAGAACAGTTCGGCGCCGACGCCGTCGCCCGCGACCTCGACGGCGACGGCTTCACCGACCTCGCGACGGGCCGCACCGTCCTGTGGGGCTCGGCCGACGGCCTCACCACCGGGAGCCGGCTGCCCGCGGGCGGGGTGCGGGGCGGTGACTTCGACGGGGACGGCCACGCGGACCTGCTGGCGGCGGATCTGACCGTGCGGTACGGCCCGTTCGGCCGGGACGGCAAGCCGGACAGGACGGTCCCCAAGCCGCGGTCGTCCTTCGGCGACCAGCAGGTGCCCCGCACCGTCACCGTCGGCGACCTCACCGGCGACGGCCGCGACGACGTGGTCACCGGCCAGGGCTTCGAGGAGATGCAGAACCGCGGTTACTTCTTCCAGGGCCGTTCGAAGGGGCTCGCCCGCGAACCGGTGGAACTGCGCACCTACAACGGCGACGGCGTCGTGGGCGACGTCGACGGCGACGGGTACGGCGATCTCGTCGTGCGCGAGATCGGCCGGGTCGCGGAGGGCCTGGACCAGTTCAAGGGCGAGATCCGCGTGCTGCGCGGCTCACCGGCGGGTCCGAAGGGCGAAGGGACCCTCGTCGACCTGGACACCGCGGGCGTCCCCGGTGTCGCCGCCCCCGGCGACGAATTCGGTGCCGCGCTCGCCGCGGGCGACGTCGACGGCGACCGGCGGGCGGACCTCGCGGTCGGTGTCCCCGGCAGGGGTGGCGGCAAGGGGGGCGTGGTGCTCCTGCGCGGCTCGCGCTCCGGCCTCACGGGCACGGGCGCGGGCTTCTTCGGCCAGGAGACGCCCGGCGTCCCGGGCACGGGCGAGCACGGTGACCGCTTCGGCGGGGCGCTGCGGCTCGCCGACCTGACGGGTGACGGGCGGCCCGAGCTGGTGGTGGGCGCGGCCGGGGAGGACGGCGCGCACCGGGACTCGGGGGCGGTGTGGGTGCTGCGGGGTGCGCCGTCGGGGCCCGTCGCGCGGGGTGCGGCCTCCTTCGGGCCGGCGACGCTCGGTGCGCCCGAGCGGGGCACGGACGGCAGGCTGAGCGAGTGGCCCGGGACGTACTTCGGTGGGGGCTTTCCCGGCTGAGACTTCGGCTGGGGGTTCGTTGAGAGTTCGGCTGTGGGTTCGCTGAGACTTCGAGACTGCGGGTTCCGCTGAGAGTCCGACTGCGGGTTCCGCCGGGAGCTCGACTGCGGGTTCGCTCGGGCTGATCGTGCAGTTCCCCGCGCCCCTCAGGGAGCCCCGGGCCCAGGCCGGCCCCCGGGGCTCCCGTCTCGGCTCTCAGCTCTCGACCACCGGCAGCAGCTCCGGCAGATGCCCGTCCGAAGCCAGTGCCGCCCGTTGCCGCTCCTCCGGCACCTCCCCGTACAGGGTCGTGCGCGGTTTCGCGGGGCGGCCCGCCGCGTCCGCGATGGCGACGAGGTCCTCGACGGACCGGTACGACCCGTAACTGGAGCCCGCCATACGGGAGATGGTCTCTTCCATCAGTGTGCCGCCGAGGTCGTTCGCGCCGGAGCGGAGCATCTCGGCGGCGCCCTCCTGGCCGAGCTTCACCCAGCTGGTCTGGATGTTGGGGATGTGAGGGTGGAGAAGCACGCGCGCCATCGCCGTCACCGCGCGGTTGTCGCGGGTGGTCGGGCCGGGACGGGCGATGCCCGCCAGGTAGACGGGCGCGTTCGTGTGGATGAAGGGCAGCGTCACGAACTCCGTGAAGCCACCGGTCTCCTGCTGGATGCCCGCCAGCGTACGGAAGTGGCCGAGCCAGTGCCGGGGCTGGTCCACGTGGCCGTACATCATCGTGGAGGAGGAGCGGATGCCGAGCTCGTGCGCGGTCTTGACGACCTCGATCCACGTGGCGGTCGGCAGCTTGCCCTTGGTGAGGACCCACCGCACCTCGTCGTCGAGGATCTCGGCGGCCGTCCCCGGGATGGAGTCGAGCCCGGCCTCCTTGGCGGCGGTGAGCCACTCGCGGATCGAGAGGCCGGTGCGGGTCGCACCGTTGACGGCCTCCATGGGCGAGAAGGCGTGCACGTGCATGCCCGGCACGCGCTCCTTCACGGCCCGCGCGATGTCGAAGTAGGCGGTGCCCGGCAGGTCGGGGTGGATGCCGCCCTGCATGCACACCTCGACGGCGCCGACGTCCCAGGCCTGCGCGGCCCGGTCGGCGACCTGGTCGAGGGAGAGCGTGTACGCGTCGGCGTCCGTCCTGCGCTGCGCGAAGGCGCAGAAGCGGCAGCCGGTGTAGCAGACGTTGGTGAAGTTGATGTTGCGCGTGACGATGTACGTGACGTCGTCGCCGTTGACCGTTTTACGGATGTCGTCCGCGATGCCGCACAGCGCGTCGAGCGCGGGCCCGTCGGCGTGCAGCAGCGCGAGCGCCTCGTCGTCGGTGAGCTTCGTCGGATCGTCGGCGGCCTGCTTCAGGGCCGCGCGTACGTCTCCGTCGATGCGGGACGGCACCATGCCGGGCGCGGCCTGCTCGCGCAGGGCCTCCCAGTCGCCGTACACCTCGTCGAAGTCGTCGCGCCGGTCGGAGGTGCGGCCGTCCGTGTCGATGGTGCGGTGCAGGTCGGTGCGGCCGGAGGAGGCGACGTACCCCTCGTCGGGCTCCTGCCAGGGGTGGCCCTCGACCACCGCGTCGGGCCGTGCGAGGCCGGTCTCGGGGTCGGCGAGGGCCCGCAGGTGCGGCAGGAGGCGCGGGTCGAGCCAGGGCTCGCCGCGCTGGACGAACTCCGGGTAGACGCAGAGCCGTTCGGCGAGGCGGAAGCCCGCGGCCGCCGACCGCTCGGCGAGCTCCTCCACCTGGGGCCACGGCTTCTCGGGGTTGACGTGGTCGATCGTGACCGGCGAGACGCCGCCCCAGTCGTCGATGCCGGCGCCGATCAGCCGCTCGTACTCACCGGCGATGAGGTTCGGCGGCGCCTGCAGATTCCCCGCCGGGCCCATGATGTGGCGGGCGACGGCGATCGTGGCGACCAGGTCGTCGATCTCCGCGTCGGGCATGCCGCGCATCGCCGTGTCCGGCTTGGCGCGGAAGTTCTGGATGATCAGTTCCTGGACGCCGTGGTACGAGCGCGCCACGCGGCGCAGCGCGAACAGCGAGTCGGCCCGCTCCTCGTACGTCTCGCCGATCCCGATGAGCAGCCCGCTGGTGAAGGGGACGGACGAACGCCCCGCGTCCTCCAGGACCCGCAGCCGCACAGCGGGTTCCTTGTCCGGGGAGCCGTGGTGCGGCTGCCCCGGCTCGCTCCACAGCCGCTCCGACGTCGTCTCCAGCATCATGCCCATGCTGGGCGCGACGGGCTTCAGCCGCTGGAAGTCCGTCCAGGTCATGACGCCCGGGTTGAGGTGCGGGAGCAGGCCCGTCTCCTCCAGGATGCGGATCGAGATGGCACGGACGTACGCGATGGTGTCGTCGTACCCCTCGGCCTCCAGCCACTCGCGGGCCTCGGGCCAGCGGTCCTCCGGCTTGTCGCCGAGGGTGATGAGGGCTTCCTTGCAGCCGAGTTCGGCGCCGCGCCGCGCGATGTCCAGAACCTCATCCGGGGACATGAACATGCCGTGGCCGTCCCGGCGCAGCTTGCCCGGGACGGTCGCGAAGGTGCAGTAGTGGCACTTGTCGCGGCAGAGCCGGGTGAGCGGGATGAACACGCTCTTCGAGTACGTGATGACGCCCGGCCGGCCCGCCGCGTCGAGCCCCGCGTCCCGCACCCGGGCCGCCGACGCGGTGAGGTCGTCGAGGTCCGCGCCGCGCGCCTGCAGCAGGACCGCGGCTTCCGTCACGTCGAGCGCGACGCCGTCCCTGGCCCTCCTGAGCGCGCGCCGCATGGCGTTCGCGGTGGGTCGTCCGGCCTCCGTGGGCTGCGCGCTGTTGGTCATGTCTCCGAGCATACGAGCGAAAACACCTGCCTCTTCCAGATACTTCCGCTGCTTCCGGTACTTCCGCTGCTTTCGCTGGTTCCGGTACTTCCGCTGCTTCCGCTGCTTCCGCTGCTTCCGGTACTTCCGCTGCTTCCGCTGCTTCCGTCCGCATGGCAGACAGCTGTCACGGGGCCACGTACCGTCCGAGCCCGTCGAGCGCCGCGCACACCTCCGCCTCCCCGCCCGGTGGCAGCTGCACGATCACCTCGTCCACGCCCAGCTCTTCGTAGTACGCGAGCTTGCCCGGGTCCGGTTCGACCGCCGTCACCGCCACATACAAGTCGTCGGCGCCGCGCCCCGCGTCCGTCCACGCGGACCTGAGCGCGGGCAGCGCCTCGCGCAGGCCGCTGCCGCCGATGGGCATCCAGCCGTCCGCGTACTCCGTGATGTGCGCGAACAGGCCAGGACCCGCGGCGCCGCCGATGAGCGTGCGCGGCCCGAACAGCGGGCCCTTCGCGGGCCGTTTCCTCGGCACCCGCCGCGGCTTCGGATGGACCTCGCTGGCCCGTACGGCGCCGAACTCGCTCTCGTACGCCTTCGGGCGGTCCGCCCACAGCGCCCGCATGACCGCCATCCGGTCCCGCACGACCTCCCGGCGCCGCGGCCACGGAACGCCGTGGTCCTCGGCCTCCTCACGGTTCCAGCCGTAGCCGATGCCGAGGGTGACGCGGCCGCCGGAGAGGTGGTCGAGGGTCGCGATCTGCTTCGCGAGGTCGATGGGGTCGTGCTGGGCGACGAGGGCGATGTTCGTGCCGAGGGCGATGCGTCCGGTGACGGCGGCGGCCTGCGCGAGGGCGACGAAGGGGCTGAGCATGCGGGCGCATTCGGGCGGCAGCTCACCGCCCGGGTAGGGCGTCTCGCGCGGGACCGGGATGTGGGTGTGCTCGGGCAGATAGAGCCCGGCGAAGCCGCGCCGCTCCAGTTCCTGGGCCAGGCGTATCGGGGTGATCGTCCTGTCGGTCATGTGGAGCGTCGCGGAGATGCGCACGGAGCCCTCCGGGAGGGTCGGGTCGGCGGACTGTCGGGGCGGCGAACTGTCGAGGTGGCGGACTGTCGGGTCGGCGGACTGTCGGGCCGGGCCCTCTTCCTACCCCCGGAAAGTCGGTTGGTCCATGCCCGTGCGCTCATTAACCTGACGCGCGTGAAGAGACGACGGCAGAAGAAGCTGACCAGGGAGCTCGTGTACGCCGCGTCGCTCGGCGTCACGGGCACGGTCCGCTCCCTGCTGCGCGCCGGAGCCGACCCCGAACTCCCCGACGGCGACGGCACGACGCCCCTGTACGCCGCGTCGGTGCACGGCGCCGCCGACACCGTGGCGGTCCTGCTGCGGGCGGGCGCCCGGCCCGACACCGAGAGCTGCGGGCCCACCGACGGCACGCCGCTGTGCGGGGCCGCCGCCTGGGGCCACGTCGACACGGTCCGCGAACTCCTCGCCCACGGCGCCGACCCGAACCTCCGCGAGGACCACGGCACGGGCGGCACGCCGCTGCGCTGGGCCCGCCAGGGCGCCTCGGGCCCGCACCCGGAGACGGAGGCGGCGCTGCTGGCGGCGGGCGCGACGGAGACGACAGAGACGGCGGAGACGGCGGAGACGGCGGAGACGGCGGAGGCCACTGGTTAGGCTGCCCGCATGGTCACCGAGGAGAGCACAGGTACACCCGACTCGCCCGTCACATTCATCAACGTCTTCGAGATCGAGGCCGACGACGTCGACGCGTTCGTGGCGAAGTGGGAGGAGCGGGCCCGCCTCATGCGGGACAAGCCCGGCTTCATCGACTCCCGCATGCACCGCGCCCGCTCCACGGACTCCCGCTTCCAGCTCGTCAACGTCTCCCACTGGGAGACCCGCGAGGCATGGGAAGCGGCCACGGCCGACCCGGCTTTCACCTCCCGCACGCAGGCGGCCCGCGAGCAGACCGCCCACCCGGTCACGCCGAACGCGGCGGTGTACGACGTGGTGGTGGAGCTGACGGCGCCTTAGGCCGTCAGCCCGACGTGGTGCGGGAGGCGGACACGGTGGTGTACGCGGCTTCGGCCCGGCGTCCCTCGGGGACCTCTGCCGGGGCTCGGCCCAGGAAGTCCCCGGTGGCGCCGGAGAAGTTGACGCGCCCGTCGGTGAGCACGGTGACGTAGTGGGCTTCCTCCGCCAGGTCCCCGACGTCGTGCGTGGACATCAGCACCCGTACTTCCGCGGTGGCGAGGGTCAGGATCAGGTCGCGGAAGACGCGACGCTGCGTGGGGTCCATTCCGGCGGTCGGCTCGTCCAGGAGGAGCACGGTGGCGTCGTGGACGAGTGCGGAGGCGACACCGACACGGCGGAGCTGGCCGCCGGAGAGGTGTCTGGCCTTCAGGTCGGCCCGGTCCGCCAGTTCGACCCGGGCGAGGGCCTTGTGCGCGGCGGTCCAGGCGTCGGAGCGGTTCATGCCCTTGAGCCAGCCGGTGTAGGCGACCTGTTCGCGTGCGGTGAGGCCGGTCATGGCCGTGATGGACTGCGGCATCCACGCCACGCGCTTCCTGTACTCCCGGCGGTGTGAGCCGAGGCCGTCCAGGCGCACGCGTCCTTTCGCGGGCAGGGTGACTCCGGCGGCGAGCTTGAGCAGGGTCGACTTCCCTGCGCCGTTGGGGCCGAGCAGGACGGTAAAGCCGTCGGGGACGGTGTAGGACAGCCGGTCGAGGACCGGGGGCTTTCTGCGCCCGTAGGCGAAGGTGCACTCTTCGAGCTGGATCGGCATGACAGAGGGACTTCCTTACGAGCGGACTAGGGGCGAGGCCGGTGGCGGGCGTGTACGGCCAGCCCCGCGGCGAAGGTGATCAGTGCGGCGGTCAGGGCCGGAAGGTCCGCGGGAGGCCGGGGCAGTACCGTCCACACGTAGGGACGGTGGAACTGGTCGAAGCCGACGAGAACGACCGTGAAGATCCACCCGACGGGGACGGCCACCGCTCCCTGGGGCACGACGGTGTGGGCCAGGAGCATCAAGCCGGTCAGGAAGAGCGTGTTGCGGCCCGTCGACCAGGCGTCGTCACTGCCGGACAGCTGCCCGATCAGGGCGCCCAGCATGACGGCGAAGGTGCCCGTCGCGAGGATCAGGGCGGTGTCGTAGCGGGAGACCGGCCGCCACGCGGCGGCTTCGCCTTCCACCAAGCGGGCGGTGAGGCTCAACAGCAGCCCCGACGTGACCGGTACAGGGGCGAGGAGCATGACCAGGAAGTCGTTGGAGCCGCCGACCAGCAGTGACGGGAACTCCACCGCGACGCCGTGGAACCCGGCGACGAGTACGGCGAAGACAGCCAGGCACGGCACCAGCACGACCGCGACGCGTCGGGCTTTGAACCACCAGATCACGGCTGTACGTCCTTGCCCGCGTTGTCGCACGCCTTGCGCAGTTCCCGCTGGTACCAGACGGTCTGCTCGGCCGGGGTCAGAGCGCGTGCTCTGGAGACCCGGCGCTTCATGACGGCCAGCACGTCACCCGGGTTCTGGAACTGCTGCAACTCCTGCTGCTGCCAGGCCAGATAGCGCCGGCCGGCACCTGCCACCGTGGCGGCCCAAAGGACTGCCGACCGGGAATTGACCTCATCAGTACGCGCACAGGGAAAGCGGACCGACTTGAGCACGACGCTCAAGCGGACCGTCTCCGGGTGGGCCGCCTCGGACAGCGGCAGCCACCACTCCTGGCGGCTGGAGCGCGTGCTGGCCCGCCCAGCGGCGAGGGTGTCGTGGACCGCATCCGGCATGCGCGCTCCGACCCCGGCCTCTCGCAGCGCGAAGACCGTGCTCGTGACGTCCTGCCGCAGCCCCTTCAAGTCGGCGTCGGCGGCCTCGGGCACGCACACTCTTGGCCGGCTGCCCGTGCAGTCCAGCGGCGCGTTGTTCGCCGACAGAGGGCCGACAGCTCCCCAGGAGTGCACATGGGCCACGCAACCGGCCATCACCGCGAGGGCCATGCCGCACGCCGTGCCCCGCAAGGCGATACGGGTCGTCCGGCTGGTTGCCGCCGCGGCCCATGAAAGGACGCAGAAGCCGGCGAGGGACCCGGCGAACAACAGGTGCGGCCACAAGCTGGTGAAAGGGACGAGCTCCCCGAACAGGAGCCCCTCGGTGTACTGACCGGAGAGGTGTCGTGGCCACATCCGCCGGCCGTCGGACGCCGACCAGCCGACGAGGTAGAGCACCGCGGCGGCGAGCAGTGGCGCCGAGACCGCCCGGTGCACCCGCAGGCCCACGGCGAAGCCGATCACCGTGTGCGCACAGACGAGGAACAGGCCCATGCCCAGCAAGGGCAACGCGCCGAGTGTGGGCCACACCCCCGCCTCCACCAGCGCCATGGCCACGGGCAGCAACAGCACCGTCCAGCCGACCAGGACGCCGGGCCACAATGCCTCAGCGGCGACGCGGTACCGGGACCGGGCCGGGGCCAGCGACCACACCTGGTCCTTCTTCAGCCGCCCCGCCTCCCAGGCCCCCAGAGCGGCAGCCACGGCATAGGCGAACCAGTAGTAGGCATCCAGCGCCTGGGCCACCAGCGAGGGCGCCCACGTGGGACCGTCCAGCAGGTCCGTATAGCCGGGGTCCTCATGCATGTTCTTGAAGTACAGCAGGACCAGGGCCAGGCACACGGGCGCAAGCCACAGGGCGCCGCTGGTGCGCCATCGAGCAAGAGGTCTCACGAAACCGGCTCCGATCTCTTCGACCTGGGAGAAGCGATTTCCGCTGGCCGGGTTGTGCCACCGGCCGTTGCTCGTCTTGTTCTCGTCCGCGTGGCCGGGAGAGGTGTCGTCGCTCGGTTCCCTCACGCACAAGGATTGACACTGCGGCGTGCCCGTCCCCGTAACCCGCTTCACTGGGCGGAGCGCCAAAGTCCGGACCGTTGCTCTCAGGTGAGACCCTCGGCCACCGGGTGGAAATCCGTCACTCGTCTTCCCTTGCCGCACAGTTCACGGCTCAATACCAGGGTTGCACGCACCACCCACGTCACCACCGACACCCTGGGGAGCCGCAGCATGTGCGAGGACGTACACCAGCCGGAGACACGCGGGCCGAACCGGCGCGGACTGTTCGTGACGGGGGCCGCCGCCGCGCTTACGTTGGGCAGCGTGAGCTTCGCCAGCGGCGCCGAGGGGCGCGCTCCCGCGCGGGACAGGGCGCCGGGGAGCAAGGAGACGAGAACGGTGCGCGGCACGCTGCCCACCGGCTCGCCCGACTTCGTGTACCTGCCGGTCGAAGTGCCGGACGGGGTACGCGAGTTCCGCGCCTCGTACACCTACCAGAAGCCGACCGTGCCGCCCGGCACCCAGGGCAACGCCCTCGACATCGGCGTCTTCGACGAGCGCGGCACGGAGCTCGGCGGCAAGGGCTTCCGCGGCTGGTCCGGCGGCGCCCGCACCGAGTTCTTCATCCGCGCCGACGACGCGACGCCCGGCTACATCCCGGGCCGGGTCCGCGCGGGCACCTGGCACATCGCACTCGGCCCGTACACGGTCGCCCCCGACGGCCTCCCCTACGAGGTGACGATCACCCTCACCTACGGGGCACCTGGCCGCACCCCCAAGCCCGTCTACCCGCCGGAGCGCGCCAAGGGCCGCGGGCGCGCCTGGTACCGCGGCGACTGCCACCTCCACTCCGTGCACTCCGACGGCAGGCGCACCCTCGCCGAGATCGCCGCCCTGGCCCGTGCGGCGGGCCTCGACTTCATCAACAGCTCCGAGCACAACACGCACTCCGCGCACGCCCACTGGGCGGCGGAGGCGGGCGACGACCTGCTGATCCTCCTCGGCGAGGAGGTGACGACGCGCAACGGCCACCTGGTCGCCCTCGGCACGGACCCCGGCACGTTCGTCGACTGGCGCTACCGCGCCCGCGACAACCGCTTCGGCAAGTACGCCCGCAGGATCCGCGACGCGGGCGGCCTCGTCGTCCCCGCCCACCCGCACGCCACCTGCGTAGGCTGCAACTGGAAGTTCGGCTTCGGCGAGGCGGACGCGGTCGAGGTGTGGAACGGCGCGTACACGCCCGACGACGAGGTCTCCCTCGCCGACTGGGACAGCATGCTCGTCGCGTCCGTACGCGGCGGGGGCAGACCATGGATTCCCGCCATGGGCAACAGCGACGCGCACCGCGACCCCGACCGCATCGGCGGCCCGCAGACCGTCGTCCTCGCCGACGACCTGACCCGCGAGGCCATCCAGGACGGCATCCGGCGCGGCCGTTCCTACGTCGCCGAGTCGAAGTCCGTCGAGCTCGCGTTCTCGGCGGCGGGCGGCAGGGGCAGGCACGCGGGCATCGGCGGCCGCCTGGACGTCGACCGCGACGCCCCGGTCACGGTCCGCCTGGAGGTGAAGGGCGCCCCCGGCTGCACGCCCCGCTTCGTCACCGACCAGGGAGTCCTGCACACGGGCCCCGCCCTCCCCGCCTCCGGCACAGGCACCCTGGAGTGGCGCACGACGGCGTCGTACGCGGCGTACGTACGGGCGGAGGTCCGCCACGCCCCGACGACACCGGGCCTCCCGGGCCCCCTGTGCGCGTTCACGAACCCGATCTTCTTGGGCGACTGACACGCGGGCCCCGCGGGCCCCCTACCCGGGAAGCCTGAGCGTCCGCGCGAAGTCGTCCAGTGGCTCCATCGCCGCGGCGATCAACTCCGGATCGTCGTGGTGCCCACGGAGCAGGACATCGGGGAGACCGGCCGGAGTGTGCCAGTGGTACGACACCGAGGTCATCATGACGGAACTGTCGGCAGGGTAGGAGCGGACGACCCGGACCCCGTCCGCACCGAGGTACGGAGAGGCGAACGGAACGCTGCCGCTCCGCTGCTGCCACTCGGGGATCTCCGCATGCGGCACCGTGAGCGCGGCGGCTCCCTCACAGGAGGCCGCGTCACGGGCGTCGCAGTGAATACGGGTGGCGTGCACCACCAGCGGCATATAGGTCAGCGGGACGGGGTGATAGACGAACGCCTCGTCGGCCTGGAGCTTGTCCCTGAGGGTGACGATCGTCTGCTCGTAGAAGCTTCTGTGGAAACGGCGGAGTTTGCGGGTGAGTTCGACGCCTTGGATGGTGGCCAGGCCGGTCAAGTGCAGGTCGAGCCATTCCTTGAAGGTCTTCTTGCCGATCTGGAGGTGGAGGTAGCCCCAGAGGTCGGGGTTGGCATCCGTGTCGATGTGGAGCGGGGCACCGAGGTCGGCGCTCCACAGGGTGCCGTCGGACATGAGCGGTCTCTTTCGTCAGGGCATGGACAGGCGGAGGGAGGCGCTCAGGTGTAACTCCAGCGGAAAGTGCTCATGACGGCGTCGAACAGCTCCACGAGGGTGTCGTAGAAGGCGGGATCCGAGCCGGGCGCGATCAGCGCGCTGAAGGAGAAAGTGAGGTACTGGTCAGGAGTGCTGTCCGGGACCGGCACAAAGTACTCGACCCGACGGTGAGCGACGTCGACGCCCTGGGCCGCGTCGGCGGGTACATCTCGCTCCGAGCGCAGGGCCGCGGTGTCGTCAAGCTCTCGCATCTCGGCACCGGGGGTCTCTGAGGCGAGCGCCGCCAGGACCGCTTCAGGGCCGCTCCCGGGCCTGACCCTCGGAATCTCGATCGGTTCGGAGGCCACGATCGAGACGGGCAGCGCGACGCCGTGGAGGCGCTCGGTGGGGAGGTAGAGGGTCATGCCACCCTTGGCGCCGGCTCGCCGTACGACCTTCTTCATCTCCTGAAGGAGCTTCAGCCGGGCTTTCGGGATGTCGTCCTTGGGAAACCCGGCGGGAAGTTGCCTGACCGCCTTGCGGACGATGCGGTCCATCGCCTCCTGGGTACCCGTGCGCAGCGGAATCACGTCCCAGCCGGGCGGCGGCACCAGGTTGAAGCCGTTCGGGGTCCGGCGTTGCTCAGCGGTGGTCATTGCGCCCCCGCGTCACTTCCACGGCATAGGCAACGCCTACGAAGAGCGCCCACGCCGGGGCGGCGATCATGCCCGGCCAGAAGCCGAAGAACAGCGAGGGCAGGAAGAATCCGCCGCCCATGGCCAGATCCCGGGTGAGGTAGGGCGGGCGGCCCGCATGGCGGGGGTACTTCGCGAACACCCAGACGTAGTGCAGGAGGCAGCCGACGATCCCGGCCTCATAGACGTGGAGCACATCGTTCATCAGGGACTTCGGCACCAGGATCATGATCCCCAGGACCGGCAGGAACAGCGGCATGCCGATGATCAGCGTCAGCCGGAGCCGCCGGTTGGGGCCGGTGCCGATTCCGGTGCGGCCGGCTTCGGCCTCGGCAATGCGTTGCGCCGAGTACAGGTCCATGGTCGTCCTCACCAGTGGGTGTCGGGGGCGGGCTTCAGGGTGTTGTCCTTCCAGTCGGAATACCCCTGGTTGTACGGCTTCTCGCCGCTTCCGAACTTCTCCTCGGTCAAGCTTGTCAGGTCGCTCTTCCCCAGCGCCTTGTCCGTGATGTCCATCCCCATGCCGGCCCACGCGACGCCGAGGCCCGCCTGGTAGGACTTGTACGCCTTGTCCGCGGCGGCCCCGGCGGCCTCCGGGAAGGTGGCCTTGTTCGCCTTCAGCATCTTCGCCATGCCGGCCATCTCCTTGTCGCCGAGGTGCGCCAGCGTCGACAACGGGCTGACTCTCAGCGGGCCCTTGGCCACCAGGCCGACATTCTGGGAGATGGACTTGCGCATCGCGTTGCGGGCCGCTCCCAGGGCCTGCCGCCCCGGTCCTTGCGGCATTTTGGTCATCATCCGCCCCGTGTCGTCCAGGACACTCTTGACGCCGCTGAGCCCTCGGCTCAGGCCGGCGGTCCGGGCGCCCTGAGCGGCACCCACGGTGGCCTTGGCGCCGCGTGCGAGCTTCGCGGCGGCCCCGAGGCCACCCACCACCAGCAGCCCGCCCACGACGTCGAAGGCGACATCCGTCCAACTGGCATCACCGGATGCCACCAGCAGGAGTCTCAGTACGATCGTGAGCCCTGCGATACCGAGGACGACCATGTTCAAGCCGAGAGCGTCCATGAAGGCCTTGATCAGGTCCGCATTCCTGCGCGAGGAGTCCTCGACGCTGGAGAAGCACATGCGGGAGGTGGCCGGGCGGTATGAGCGTGTGCACGGCCACCTGACCAAGTGGTCGAACGAGCTGGAGGACTTCCAGAGCAACGCCGACAAGATCCTGCACCAGACCAAGGAGTCCGGCTCGGAGGGCAAGGACGACCCGGATGCGTCTCCCAGTGGCACCGGTCCCGCCGACGATCGCCTTCAGTCGTACCGGACCCGTCTGCACATCGTCACCGGTGACCGGGACAACTTCACGTACTTGCCCTTGAGCGTTTCGTCGTCGCCGATCGCCTTGAGGTTCTTCGCCTGGTCCCGGAGCTTCTCGCACAGCGGCTGCCAGTCCACCGGCCGGCGCTTGGATGTCGGTGTCATGGCGTCACTTCTTCTGCTGCTTCTTGCCCGTCTTGGCCAGCTTCTCGTCGAGGTCCTCGAATGCCTTCTTGCTGCCGGTCACGAGCTTGCCGACCGATTCGATGGACTCGATGAGCTTGGTGCGGTAGTCGTCCCAGTTGTCGACGAAGTCCTCCATGGCCCCGGCGACGGCACCGGAGCCCCAGTGCTCTTTCATGTCGTCCCGGCGGTTCTCGATGTCCTCGAAGGTCTTCTTGAGCCCCCTGTGCGATAAAGTGGGGCATAGTGCGCGGCTACCACTGCCGCGCCCTTCACCCCGGCCAGACGAGCGACTGCAGTTCGCTGTACGCGTGCAGGGCGTACGAACCCACGTCCCGGCCCACCCCGCTCTTCTTGAAGCCGCCGAACGGGGCCTCCATGTTGCGGCCGATCGTGTTGACGCCGACGCCGCCCGCGCGCAGGCGGCGGGCCACGCGGAAGGCGCGGGCGACGTCGCCGGACCAGACGTAGTCGATGAGGCCGTAGTCGCTGTCGTCGGCGAGGGTGATCGCTGTCTCCTCCGCCTCCTCGGGGCTGTCGGCGTCGAAGGGGACGACGACCACGACCGGGCCGAAGATCTCCTCGCGGACCACCCGCATGCCGGGCGTGCAGTCGGCCAGGAGGGTCGGTGCGACGTAGAAGCCCTTCGAGAAGGCCGGTCGCTCGCCGCCCACGACGACCCGCGCGCCCTCCTTGCGGCCGTCCTCGACGTACGCCTCGATGCGGTCGCGGTGCGCGGCGGAGATGACCGGGCCGACGACGGTGCCCTGTTCGGCCGGATCACCGACCTTCAGGTAGCCGGCGTAGACGGCCAGTTTCTCCAACAGCCGTTCGTACACGCCCCGTTGGGCGATGACGCGGGTCGGTGCCGTACAGATCTGCCCGCTGTAGAAGGAGAACGTCGTGCCGATGCCCGCCACCGCCGCGTCCAGGTCCGCGTCGTCGAGGACGATCGCCGCGCCCTTGCCGCCCAGCTCCATCAGCTGCCGCTTCATGTGGCGGCCGCACACCTCGCCGATGCGTTCGCCGACGGCCGTCGATCCTGTGAAGCTCACCATGTCGACGTCCGGGGATGCGACGGCCGCCTCGCCGACGGACACGTCGGTGCCGGAGACCACGTTGACGACGCCCGGCGGGACGCCCGCCTCCTCCAGTGCCGCCGCCATCGCGTACACCGACAGCGGGTCCTGCGGCGCGGGCTTCACGACGACGGTGTTGCCCATCGCGAGGGCGGGCGCCACCTTGCCCGCGGGGTTGGCCCACGGGTTGTTGTAGGAGGTGATGCAGGTGACGACGCCGACCGGCCTGCGGACCGCAAGGGCCCCCATGACACCCGCCCGCCCCATGGGCCCCGCCTCGTTGATCTGCGGCGGGAGCCCCGACTCGACCGGCTCCAGGGCCCCCTTCGCGTACCGCTCGAATCGCGCGACGGCCACCGCCACCTGCATGCCGCGTGCCGTCGCGGTCGTGGCGCCGGTCTCGGCCCGTGCCAGTTCCGTGTGCTCGGCGGCGTCGCGCCGCATGATCGAGGCGGCACGTGAGAGCACCCGCGCGCGCTCCTCGGGCGCCGTGCGCGACCAGGTCGCGAAGGCGTCGCGGGCCGCCGACGCCGCAGCGCGGACCTGCTCGGCGCTCGCTTCGGGTGCGAGCCCGACGACCTGCTCGGTGGCCGGGTTCACGACCTCGTGGTGACCGCGGTCGGGCTCGGTCCACTCGCCGCCGATGAACAGCCGCCGGGCCCGCCGGGGCTGCCGGGCCTGCTGGGGCTGTCGGGGCTGCTGGGCCTGCCGGGGCTGCCGGGGACCGCTCACTTCGTGCTCACCGTCCTGGTGTCGCGCCCGGAGCGCAGCACCTTGCCCGGCACGGCGCCGGTCACCACGTCGTCGCGGATCGCCTCGACGCCGTTGACCCACACCGCGTTGACGCCGATCGCCTTGGAGTCCAGGCGCGGGCTGTCGCCGGGCAGGTCGTGGACGAGGGTGGCCTTGCCCGCGTCGATGCGTTCGGGGTCGAAGAGGACGAGGTCCGCGTGGTAGCCCTCGACGATGCGGCCGCGCTCGCGGAGTCCGAAGAGCCGCGCCGGGTCGTCGGTGAGCATCTTCACGGCCTCTTCCAGGCTCGCCAGCCCGCGTCCGCGCAGGCAGTCGCCGATGAAGCGCGTCGTGTACGGGGCTCCGCACATGCGGTCCAGATGCGCGCCCGCGTCCGAGCCGCCCAGCATGACGTCCTCGTGCTGCCAGGCCTCGGCGCGCAGGGCCCACGAGTCGGGGTCGTTGTCGGTGGGCATCGGCCACAGGACGGTGCGCAGGTCGTCGGCCGCGCAGATCCCGACCAGGCACTCGAACGGTTCCTGGCCGCGCTCGGCCGCGATGTCGCCCACCACGCGCCCGGTGAGGCCCTGGTTCGCCTCGGAGTACGTGTCTCCGATGACGTACCGGTCGAAGCGGGCGAGCCGCCGGAAGACGCCCGCCTCCTTGCTGCCCGCGTGCCGCAGCATCTCCGCCCGCACCTCGGGGTCGCGCAGCTTCGCGATCCGCTCGGGCACGGGGAGGCCGAGGATGTCGCCCCAGCCCGGGATGAGGTTGAGGGCGCAGAACGTGCCGAGCGACATGTTCATGGGCGTGAGGATCGGCATGGTGAGCGCGACGATGCGGCCGCCGGCCTTGCGGGCGCGCTCGCTCGGCACGAGCTGGCGCGGCACGCGCTCGGGGACGGCGGCGTCGATGGTGAGCACGTTCCAGTTGAGCGGCCTGCCCGCCGCCGCGCTCATCTCCACGAGCAGGTCGATCTCGTCGTCGCTGAACTGATCGAGGCAGCCCGCGACGATCGCCTCCAGCTGCGTCCCCTCGTGCTCGCCGACGGCACGGGAGAGCGCGAGGAGCTCCGCGGGCTTCGCGTGCCGCGAGGCGACCGGCTGCCCGTCGCCGTCCGAGTGGGTGGACGACTGGGTGGTGGACAGTCCCCAGGCGCCGGCGTCCATCGCCTCGTGGAAGAGGCGCAGCATCTCCTCCATCTGGCCGGGCGTGGGCTGCCCGCCGACTGCGTCCGCGCCCATGACGTACCGGCGCAGCGCGCAATGCCCCACCATGAACCCTGCGTTGACGGCGATGCGCCCTTCGAGAGCGTCGAGATACTCCCCGAACGAACTCCACGTCCAGGGCGCGCCCTCCTCGAGGGCCACCAGCGACATGCCCTCGACCTTCGACATCATCCGCCGCGTGTAGTCGGCGTCGCCGGGCCGCGCCGGGTGCAACGGGGCGAGCGTGAACCCGCAGTTGCCGCCCGCGACGGTCGTCACACCGTGGTTGAGCGACGGCGTCGCGTACGGGTCCCAGAACAGCTGCGCGTCGTAATGCGTATGCGGATCGACGAACCCCGGCGCGAGCACGCGCCCCCCGGCATCCTCACTGGTCCGCGCCTCCTCGGCGACGCTCCCCGGCTCGGCGACGACGGCGATGCGCCCGTCCCGTATCCCGACATCGGCGACAAAGGCGGGGCCACCGGTACCGTCGACGACGGTCGCGCCCCTGATGAGGTGGTCGAGCATGTCGTGGGTTCCCCTTTCGAAGGACGGACGGGTATTCAGCCCGGCGGGGCGGCGCACCTCCAACCCGGCGGGGCGGGATTTTCAGCCCGTCCGGCGTTTGAGGACGAGCCCGGAGGGCGACAGGCGGGGTCCGGGGCGCAGCCCCGTGTCGGCGCCCACCCCCCGCCCCCCGCCCGGCAAGGGCCCCGGCCTCCGTCCGGGAGGGGAAGCCGGGGCGGTCACAGCTACGCCCCGGCCCCCTGCCGGAATCGCGTAGTGCGGTGGACGGGATCCGTGTCGATCTTCGGAATCACGTGCTCACCGATCAGCTTGATCGTGTTCTTCGTGTCCTCGGGCGAGATCCCGATCGGCAGCCCGAAGCTGAGCTGGTCCGCCCCGGCCTGCTCCCACCGTTTGCACTGCGTGAGCACCTCGTCCGGGTCGCCGCAGATCATCAGTTCCTCGGCGATGAGGAGTTCGATGAGCTCCTCGGTGTAGTCGGGGAGCAGTTCGGGCCACTCGGGGATGCCCTCGGGCCGGGGGAAGGTGTCGTGGTAGCGGAACAGCAGCGACTGCAGGTAGTTGAGGCCGCCGCCGACGGCGATCTCGACGGCCTTGGCGTGCGTCTCCGCGCAGATCGCCGTGGACGTCACCATGACGTTGTCGTTGACGAAGCCACCGATGGCCTCGGCCTCCTCGACGGCCGTCTTGTACGACTCGACGACCCACTCCATGTCGGAGACCTTCTGCACGCTGAAGCCGAGGACCCCGAGCCCCTTCTTGGCCGCCATCGCGTACGAGGAGGGGGACCCGGCGGCGTACCACATGGCCGGGTGCGACTTCCCGTACGGCTTCGGCAGGATCTTGCGGGGCGGCAGCGACCAGTGCTTGCCCTGGAATCCTACGTACTCGTCCTGGAGCCACATCTTGGGGAATTCGACGATGGTCTCTTCCCAGATCTCCTTGGTGTGGTTCATGTCCGTGATGCCCGGCATGAAGCCGAGGATCTCGTGCGAACCGGCACCGCGCCCCGTGCCGAACTCGAAGCGCCCTTCGGAGAGATGGTCGAGCATGGCGACCTTCTCCGCGACCTTCACCGGGTGGTTGACGGGCGCGAGCGGGTTGAAGATGCCGGAGCCCAGGTGGATGCGGTCGGTGGCGTGCGCGAGGTATCCGAGGAAGACGTCGTTGGCGGAGAGGTGCGAGTACTCCTCCAGGAAGTGGTGTTCGGACGCCCAGGCGTATTTGAAGCCGGACTTGTCCGCCTGGATGACGTACTCGGTCTCCTCGATGAGCGCCTTGTGCTCCGCTTCGGGGTCGACCTTGGCCCGCTGGGCGGGCACGTATCCCTGTACAAAGAGACCGAATTCCAAGGAGGTTCACCGTCCTCGTGAGGTCTGACGGTTTCTGACGCCCCGTCAGATTGCGATGCGTCGACTGTTCCACCGGCGGGGTGGAGCGTCAAGGGCTGTACGCCGCTTACTGACTGGCCGTCAGCTCTCCGTCGACCTTCCGCCAGCTCTTCGTCGGCCTTCCGTCAGAGAACACTGACGCCGGCCAGCCACCCCCCGTCGATGACGAACGGCTGCCCGGTGATGTACGCCGAGTCGCCCCCGGTCAGGAAGAGCGCGAGGGCGGCCACCTCCTGCGGCTGCCCGACCCGGCCGAGCGGCACGAGCTTCTTGTAGAGCCCGGCGACGGCCTCCCCCGCCTCGGCGGCGTCGACGGTCGGGTCCAGTTGCGCGGGGTTGGTCATGGGGGTGTCGACGGCCCCCGGGCAGACGGCGTTGACGCGGATGTTCTTGGCGGCCAGCTCCAGGGCCGCGACCCGGGTGAGCCCGAGGACGGCGTGCTTGGTCGCGGCGTACGCGCCCACGTACGCCATGCCCGTGAGGGCCGTGTAGGAGGCGGTGTTCACGATCGTGCCGCCGCCCGCGGCCGTGATCTCGGGGGCGACCGTGCGGATGCCCAGGAAGCAGCCGATCTGGTTGACCTGGATGATCTGCTGGAACTCTTCGAGGGGGGTGCTGACGAGCTCGTTGAACCGCAGGATGCCGGCGTTGTTCACGAGCCCGTCGATCTTCCCGAAGGTGTCCTTCGCGGTGGTCACGGCGGCCTGCCAGTCGGCCTCCACGCCCACGTCCAGGTGGACGTACTTCGCGGCCTTCGCGCCCAGCTCCCCGGCGAGCGCCTCGCCCTGCTCGTCGAGCACGTCGGCGATGAGTACGCGGGCTCCCTCCTCCACGAAGAGGCGCGCCTCCTGTTCGCCCTGTCCGCGCGCGGCGCCGGTCACGATGACGACGCGGCCGTCCAGCTTCCCCATGTCCTGCTCCCTGCTGTCGTCGTCACTGTCGTCATCGCTGTCGTCGTCGCTGTCGTCGTCACTGTCGTCATCGCTGTCGTCATCGCTGTCGTCATCGCTGTCGTCGTCGCTGTCGTCGTCGCTGTCGTCGTCAGTCGTCGAGGTGCGGGGCCACGTCGGTGGCGAACGCCGCCATCTGGTCGGTGAGTTCGGTACGGCTCCGGCTGCGGAACCGGACCTGGATCTGGTCGACCCCCATCGCGGCGTACTCACGCAGGGACTCGGCGAGGGCCTCGGGCTTCCCGGAGAGCGTGCGGCGGCCCACGGGACGGTCCGGCTCACCCACGTACAGGGCCTCGGTGATGGCCCCCACGGTGACCGGCTCCGCGACCCCCGCCTCCTCCCGCAGCCGCCGCAGCCGCGCGATCTGCGCGGGCAGCTTGTCGCGCGGGTCACCCTGCGGCAGCCAGCCGTCGCCGCGGGTCGCGGCCCTGCGCACGGCGGCGGGCGAGGACCCGCCCACCCAGAGGGGGATGCGGGCCTGGGCGGGCCGGGGCTGCTGCCCCAGACCGCCGAAGTCGAAGAAGTCACCGTGGTGTTCGGGATACTCGTCCGGCCCGAGGGCCGCCCTCAGCGCGTCCACGGTCTCGTCGAGGATCGGCCCGCGCCGCGCGAAGTCGACGCCGAGGGCCTCGAACTCCTCCTGTACGTGCCCGGCGCCGACCCCGAGGATCAGGCGGCCGCCGCTGAGCCGGTCGAGGGTCGCGTACTGCTTGGCGGAGAGGAGCGGGTGGCGCAGGCCGACGACGGCGACGTGACTCATGAGGCGGACGTTCTCGGTCACGGCGGCGAGGTGGGCGAGGGTCGCGACGGGGTCGTACCAGATGGTGCCCATCGCGTCGGCGAGGCGGCGCGGGATGGCGACGTGGTCGCAGGTGGCGATGTAGTCGAAGCCGGCGCGGTCGGCGGTGCGGGCGATCTCGACGAGGTCGTCGGGCCCCGCCGCCGCCTCCCAGGGCTCCGCGTAGAGGGAACTCTGCGACTGAACGGGCAACTGCATTCCGTAGACGAGCCGCCCGGAAGAACGCGTCCGCGCCTCGTTCCCGATGCCCATGACTGCGCACCCACCTCTCCGCGGCTCCTGACGGAGCGTCACACGTGCCGCCGCGAGCCATCGTGGTATCTGACGGCGCGTCAGGCAAGGGGTGCGGACCGATGAACGGGCCGGCTCCATTTCGGAGTCCAGATGCCCTCGCCGGGCCGGCCGGGATACGCGGCGACGAGGTGGCGGCGCAGCGCGGCCAGCGAGGGGTGCGGGTTGTCGGTGCGCCGGATCAGCGAGTGGGGGTAGACCGGGGTGGGGTCCTTGACGGGGATGCGGCGCAGGTCGTGGCCGACGGGCCAGACGAGCGGCGTCTGCTCGCTGACGAAGGTGGCGAGCGTCGTGGAGCCGGCGATGGTGTCGAGCAGCGGCTCGATCCCGAAGTCCGGGCCGACCGAGTCGATGACGATCCCGAAGGCTGCCGCGAGCTCGTCGTAGTAGGCGGCCCACTCGGTCCCGGGCAGGTTGCCGGGCATCCAGATCCGGCGGCCCGCGAGCTGGGCGGGGGTGATCGCGGGGGCGTTCGCGAACTCGTGTCCAGGGCCGGTGAACAGGTGCAGCGGTTCGTCGAGAACGGCGGTGGCCGCCACGCCCCGGGGCAGCTGCCGCCCCGGCATGGTCACGGCACGGAACGTCGCGTCGATGGTCCCGTCCCTGACGGCGGCGACGGCGGTGTCGGAGTCGAACAGCGTCACGACGTCCAGCTCGGTCCCGGGGTGGGCCAGGTGGAAGCCGCGCAGCAGCCCCGCCAGGGAGAGCTGCCGGCCGATCACGTCGACGCGCAGGGCCCGGCTGCCCGGCCGCACCGAGGCGACGGCCCGCTCGGCGGCCCGGAGCAGTGCGCGGGCGTGCGGCAGGAACGCCTGCCCGTCGATGGTGGGCCGCGCCCCGCGCGCGTCCCGGGTGAAGAGCCGGACGCCGAGCTCCTTCTCCAGCACGGCGATGCGCTTGGACACCGCCTGCGGAGTGATGGAGAGGTCGATGGCGGCGTCCTGGAACTGCCCCGCGTCGACGACGGCGACGAAGGTGCGTACGGCGGTGACGTCCATGCGGCTCACCTTAGGAGGACAACTGTTGGTTGCCCTTTGCGGCCGTGTCCGTTGTTTGATCCCGCCCCGGCCTGCGGGATTCCATGTGGCCGCACGCAGCCGGCCAACGGCTGGTTTCCCGACATCAGCGCACCCATGACGCCGCCCGAGGAGCCCCATGCCCGACCTGAACCGCCTCTACGTCCGCACTCCCGAGTTCGCCGAGGTGGCCGAGCGCATCGAGTACGTGACCACGCTGACGTCACGGCTCAACGTCCTGCCCTTCGACGACAAGGCCGGGCGCAAGGCCCTGCTGTCCGAGATCCTCGGCAGGCCGGTCCCCGACTCCGTCACCGTCTATCCGCCCTTCTACTCCGACCACGGCCTCGGCATCGAATTCGGTGAGCACGTCTTCGTCAACCAGGGCTGCACCTTCCTGGACCAGGGCGGCATCCACATCGGTGACGGCGTCCTGATCGGCCCGAAGACCAGCCTCATCTCCTCGGACCACCCGCTCCCGCTCACCGACCGGCAGGATTTCTACACGCGGGCGCCCATCACGATCGGCGCCGGCGCGTGGCTCGGTTCGACGGTCACGGTTCTCCCCGGCGTCACGATCGGGCCCGGCGCGGTGGTCGGCGCGGGATGCGTCGTCACGAAGGACGTACCGCCCAACACCCTGGTGACCGGCCCGGCCGCGTTCGAGCGCAAACGCTGGACCGACTGACCGAAGGGGACGCTCGGGACGCTCCTCGTGGCCGGAGCCGCGGGCCAGGGCGGTGCTCGGCAGGTTGTGTGACGACCTGAAGTCTCACTCGTTTAGCCTCATCGCCGGGCAGTCTTCCCTCGGGCCTCGGCTTCGCGCACGAAGCGGAGTTGTCCATCATTCGCGCACACAAGCTGGTTCTGCTGGTGATCGTCTGCGTCGCCGCCCTGGCGTTCACCGTGCCCGCCCCGCCCCAGCGGCCCGGTGGTACGAAGTGCCGTGACACGACGCTGGTCGGGGTGGCGCATCAGGACGACGACCTGCTGTTCATCAATCCGGCGATCGCCGAGGACTTCGACAGGGGGAACTGTCTCCGCGTCGTGTACGTGACCGCGGGAGACGCCCACCTGGAATGGGCGGGAGGGTATGTCCACCGCCGCGAAATGGGCGTACAGCAGGCGTACAGCGCTCTCGCCGGCCGACCGATGCGTCCGGGCGAGCCCAGCCCCTGGAGAGCCGCGCCCGTGCGGGCCGGCGGGCGGACCCTGCACAGTGTCCACCTGGACAACGGGCCGCTGCGGCCGGACATCCAACTGGTCTTTCTGCGGCTGCCCGACGGCGGCTGGAGCAGAGAGGCGTCCCGGCGCCGGAGCCTGCTCGCTCTCTTCCAGTCGAGAATCCGCTCGCTCGGTGCCGCTGACGGGTCCGCCCGCTACACGGAAGCGGCGCTGATCAACACCTTGGCCGCCCTCATCGAGGGTTTCCGGCCCCGCGTCGTACGCACGCTGGACTTCGCCAACACGGCGCTGAAGTCGTCCGGCGAGAAGTGGGCCGACCACAGCGATCACGCGGTGACCGGCCGGTATCTCCGGCTGGCGGCGCTCCGGGCGCGCCCGGAAGGGAGACCCCGTCGCCTGGTGGCATACGAGGGTTACGGGAGCGCGGTGCGCCCGCCCAACCTCGGCGCGGTCCCGACCGCCCGGAAGACCGACGTCTTCGAGCACTACTACGTACACGACGAGAGGCGGGTGAGCAGCTGCCCCGGGCATTACTGCACCCCCACGAGAAGGGCGGCGGGGCAGTACGCGCGATGGCTCGAGCGGCGTTACGCGCGCCGGGTGCCCGAGCCGCGGCCCGGCACCGTCGTCTCCTGGATCGGCTCCACGGCCGCCGGCTTCACCACGTCCGGTCTCTGTCTGACCGCGGACCGCGGCGAAGTCCGCACCGCCCCTTGCGCCGGCACGGTCGCCGGCACGGTCACGGTCCGCCAGTCCTGGCGTCTCGCGGACGGCCACCTGTCGGCCGGGGCGGGGGCCGGGGGCGGGTCCGGGAGTGGGGCCGGGGCCGGCCGTCGCTGCGTCCGCGCAAGGGGCGGGGCGGCCGCACTCGCCCCTTGCAGCAGCGGACCGGCCCGGTGGGCGCTCACACGGCGGGGACAGCTGCGCACCGGCGGGCGTTGCCTGACGCAGGACGACCTGCTGCGGCCGCACCCCGCACTGCGCCTTGCCGCCTGCACCGCGGAAGACCCCGGGCAACGCTGGTTCACCGACCTCCTCTGACCGGTCACCGGCCGGGCCAGAGCCCCGCTTCCGTGAGCCCGAGAAGGCCGATCGCGTTGCGGCGGACGATGCGGTCGACGACGTCGGGGGCGAGGTGCCCCATCTGGGCCTCTCCGACCTCCCGCGACTTGGGCCAGGTCGAGTCGGAGTGGGGGTAGTCCGTCTCGTAGAGGACGTTCCCGACCCCGATGGAGTCGAGGTTGCGCAGCCCGAACGCGTCGTCGAAGAAGCACCCGTACACGTGCTCGGCGAAGAGTTCGGACGGTGGCCGCGTGACCTTGTCGGCGACGCCGCCCCAGCCGCGGTTCTCCTCCCAGACGACGTCCGCGCGTTCGAGGATGTAGGGAATCCAGCCGATCTGGCCCTCCGCGTACATGACCTTCAGGTTCGGGAAGCGCTCGAACTTGCCGCTCATCAGCCAGTCGACCATCGAGAAGCAGCAGTTGGCGAAGGTGATCGTGGAGCCGACGGCGGGCGGCGCGTCCGCCGACGTGGACGGCATCCTGCTGGACGAGCCGATGTGCATGGCGATGACCGTGCCGGTCTCGTCGCAGGCGCGGAGGAAGGGGTCCCAGTCGTCGGTGTGGATGGACGGGAGCCCGAGGTGGGGCGGAATCTCGGAGAAGGCGACCGCCCGTACCCCGCGGGCGGCGTTGCGCCGCACCTCCGCGGCGGCGAGCCCGGCGTCCCAGAGCGGGATGAGGGTGAGGGGTATGAGCCGGCCGTGGGCCTCGGGCCCGCACCACTCCTCCACCATCCAGTCGTTGTACGCCCGGACGCAGAGGAGCCCGAGCTCCCGGTCCTTGGCCTCGGTGAACGTCTGGCCGCAGAAGCGGGGGAAGGTGGGGAAGCAGAGGGCGGACTGGACGTGGTTGACGTCCATGTCGGCGAGCCGGTCCGGCACGCTGTGGGAGCCGGACCGCATCTGCTCGTACGTGATGACCTCCAGTTTGATCTCGTCCCTGTCGTAGCCGACGGCGGTGTCGAGGCGGGTGAGGGGGCGGTTCAGGTCCTCGTAGATCCACCAGTCCCCGATGGGGCCTTCCTCCCCCTTCTCCCCCATGACGGGTGCGAACTTCCCGCCCAGGAAGGACATTTCCCTCAGGGGGGCGCGGACGATCCGGGGGCCGCGGTCCTGGTACTTCGACGGGAGCCGGTCCCGCCAGACGTCGGGGGGTTCGACCGTGTGGTCGTCCACCGAGATGATCTTCGGGAAGGTCTCCGGACTTTCCATGGTCTCCATGGTCTCCATGGACCCCACGGTAGCGTCGATCTGACGACCCGTCAGCTAGTCGTACGCGGACGGCCGGACCGGCGGGCCCACCACCCGTGGCGGGAAAGCGATACGGAATGTCGTGCGAGGACCCTGTGAGAGCCGTCTCCCACGGCTGACGCATCCGCCATGAACAAGGCAAACTGGCGGGGAGCAGGAACCGGGCAGCACCGGGCGGCACCGGCCGGGCAGGACCGAGGGCTGCAGGCTTACGCACCACCGCGGGCGGGCAGACCCGCGACCGGCAGGATTGGGAACGGCAGGGCGGCAGGGGGAGCGATGGTCGATGTACCGCGAGTACCGGAGCAGCGGCGTCCGGCCTCGGGGAACACCCCCGAGGAGCGGACCGAGGGGCACCCCCCCGAGGTCCGGACGTCGCGCTTCAGCGTGCTCGGACCGGTGCGCGCGTGGCACGGCTCGGAACAGCTCAACACCGGATCCCCCCAGCAGAGGGCGCTGCTCGCGGCCCTCCTGCTGAGGGACGGCCGCACGGCCACGGCGTCGGAACTGATCGACGCGCTCTGGGGCGAGGAGCCGCCGTCGCAGGCACTGGCAGCGGTACGTACGTACGCGTCCCGGCTCCGCAAGGTGCTGCCTCCCGGCGTCCTCGTCAGCGAGGCCGGAGGCTATGCCGTCCAGGTCGCGGACGGCGCCCTGGACCTGGCCATGGCGGAGGACCTCTGGGCGGCGGCCGAGAAGTCCCGCAGCGTCGGCGACCTCTGCCAGGCGCGCACACTGGTGAACAAGGCGCTCGGCCTCTGGGACGGCGAGCCCCTGGCCAACGTCCCCGGCCCCTACGCCGACACCCAGCGCACCCGCCTCGACGAGTGGCGCCTGCAGCTCGTCGAGACCCGCCTGGACATGGATCTGGAACAGGGCTGCCACGCGGAGGCGGTGTCGGAGCTGACGGCCCTGACGGCGGCGCACCCGCTCCGGGAGCGGCTGCGCGAACTGCTGATGCTGGCGCTCTACCGCAGCGGACGCCAGGCGGAGGCCCTCGCGGTCTACGCGGACACGCGCCGCCTGCTCGCCGACGAACTCGGCGTGGACCCGAGGCCCGGCCTCAAGGAACTCCAGCAGCGCATCCTCCAGGCCGACCCCGGCCTCGCGGAGCCCGCCGCCCCCGACCAGGAACCCACGACGACGGCGGTACGCCCGGCCCAGCTCCCGGCGACGGTCCCCGACTTCACGGGCCGCGCGTCCTTCGTGGACGAGCTGAGCGACATCCTCTCCACCGCCGAGGGCCGCGTGATGGCGGTCTCGGCGCTCGCGGGCATCGGCGGCGTGGGCAAGACGACGCTGGCCGTCCACGTCGCGCACGTCGCGCGCACCCACTTCCCCGACGGCCAGCTGTACGTGGACCTCCAGGGGGCGGGCGCGCGGGCGGCCGAACCGGAGACGGTCCTCGGCGCCTTCCTGCGCGCCCTCGGCACGGCCGACTCGGCGATCCCGGACTCCCTGGAGGAGCGCGCCGCCCTCTACCGCTCGGTCCTGGACGGCCGCCGGGTCCTCGTCCTCCTCGACAACGCGCGCGACGCGGCGCAGGTCCGCCCGCTGCTCCCCGGCATGGAGGGCTGCGCGGCCCTGGTCACGAGCCGTGTCCGCATGGTCGACCTGGCGGGCGCGCACCTGATCGACCTGGACGTGATGTCCCCCGAGGAGGCGCTCCTCCTCTTCACCCGCATCGTCGGCGAGGAGCGGGTGACGTCGGAGCGCGAGGCGGCTCTGGACGTGGTGGCGGCGTGCGGTTTCCTGCCGCTCGCCATCCGGATCGCGGCGTCCCGTCTGGCGGCCCGCCGCACCTGGACGGTCTCCACGCTCGCGGCGAAGCTCGCGGACGAGCGGCGCCGCCTCGACGAGCTCCAGGCGGGCGACCTCGCGGTCAAGGCGACGTTCGAACTGGGCTACGGCCAGCTGGAGCCGGCCCAGGCCCGCGCCTTCCGCCTCCTCGGCCTCGCGGACGGCCCCGACCTGTCCCTCGCGGCGGCCGCGGCGGTCCTCGACCTCCCCCTGGAGGAAACGGAAGACCTCCTGGAGTCCCTGGTCGACACCTCCCTGGTGGAGTCCGCGGCCCCCGGCCGCTACCGCTATCACGACCTCGTACGCCTCTACGCGCGTTCATGCGCCGAACGCGACGAACAGCCCCCCAGCGAACGGGACGCGTCGATGTCCCGCCTCCTGGACTTCTACCTGGCCTCGGCGGCCCGCGTGTACGCGATCGAACGCCCCGGCGACCGCACGGTGGACCACCTGGAACCCACGGAACACGCGGGCCAGGACTTCACGGACGACACGAAGGCCCTGGACTGGCTCCACTCGGAGGCGGCCTGCATCCTGGCGTGCGTACAGCAGTCGCTGGGAGCGGGGACGCTGCGGCGCGCGGTGGACCTGCTGCTGGCGTCCAAGGACTTGGCGGAGTCGGGGGCGAGTTCGTTGCGGTATGAGTCGGCTACGTGTGCGGCTCGGGATGCGGCGGCGGCACTCGGTGACGCCCACGCGGAGGGACGCGCGCGGGTCACCCTCAGCCAAGTCCGGGGGAACACCGGCCGGTTCGACGAGGCCGCGCCCGAGGCCGACCGCGCGGCCGAGCTGGGCCGCAAGTCGAACGACCCCTGGACCAGGAGCAATGCCCCTAATGAGCAGGGCATCGTGACCTACTGCAGGAGTCATCACGCGGCGAGCGAGGTGTACTTTCGCGAGGCCGTCGAGGCCTTCCGCGCGGATGGAAACCGAGCGGGGGAAGCCAGCGCCCTCTGCAATCTGTCCCGCGTCCTGGTTTTCACGGGACGCACCACTGCCGCCATCGAAATGGCGCAGCAAGGCATGGCGATCTACGACGAGTTGGGGCTCACCTTCCGCCTCGCCAACGCGCGGTATGCGCTCGGGATCGCCTTCAGCCACGCCGGCCGCCAGTCGGATGCTCTTGAGCAGTTCACCGAGGCTCTGCACGTGTTCGGGGAGAGTCGCCAGCGCCTGTGGGAGGGCACTACCCACTTCCGCATGGCGGAGGCTCTGCTGTCCGCCCATCGAGCGGCACAAGCCGCCCAGCACGCGGAACAAGCACTCGCCACGGGCTGCATCGGAGGCGATTGGATGCGTGCCAACGTCCTGACCATTCTCGGCAGGTCCCTCCAGAGCCTCGGGCAGATCGATCGGGCAAGGGCCTGCTGGAGAGAGGCACTCACCATTCACGAGCGGACAGCAGCACCCGAGGTCGACGAACTACGCAACCTCCTGTCCCCCGTCACAGCGGCCTGACCTGAGCATCTGCGACGTTCATCGAACGTTTATGGGCGGCTGCCACTCTCTACCTCAACGATCCGTCGCGTCGGGGGGCAGACGGGTCGCCTTGGGCCCCACAGATAGGGTGAGCGGCCCTGGAACGCCCGCTCGGCGACCCTCGGGGGAGTTGCCGAGCGGGCGTTCTGCCCCAGCGACCGTCACTTCAGGGAGTTGTCAGTCATGAGCGACGACAAGAAGAAGAACCAGGACCTCACCACGCAGGGCGACAGCCACCTGCCCGCCCCGCCCAAGGACGGCATCACCACGATGGGCGACAGCCACCTGCCCGCCCCGCCCAAGGACGGCATCACCACGCAGGGTGACAGCCACCTGCCCACCCCGCCCAAGGACGCCTAAAGCTGCATTCCTGACGGGGGAACGATCGGCCGCGACGGCGCGGAGGGGAAGCCGTCGCGGCCGACGCATGTTCGGTGCCTGGTTCAGGCCTATTGGCGGCGGGAACCGATCAGACAAGGCGAACAGCTGTGCCATACGCCGATAGCGTTTCTTCAAGCTGGAAGTTGAACTGCTCAAGGGAGTTGGAATGATCCGCGCCAAGAAGGTCCTCGTCACCCTGGCCATCGCGGCCGCTGCCGCAGGCGGTGCCGCGAGCCCCGCGCTGGCCGACAGCCACACACCGGTCGCCCCGCTCGGCGACAGCCACACTCCGATCACCCCCCAGGGTGACAGCCACACACCGGTCGCGCCCCAGGACTAGGCCGCCCTCATCGCGGGGGCCACCGTCGCGGCACCGTACGCCGGACCGGCGGTGGCCGCCTGCGTGCGCCAACGCCGTGGCTCCCCTCCGATGTCGGCGCGCGCCTGCCCTCGTGGCGTCGGGGCGTGCGGGAGAACGACCCGGTCGGTACAGCCGGCAGGGCAGCAGACCGGAGTCGTTCAAGTCGGTGGCACGGCTCCGGGGGCCGGGGTCCGGGGACTGGGGACTGGGAAGAGTGGCGACTGCGGACGGAGTCGGGACGCGGCACCGGGCGGGCTGCGTCAATCGGCCAACTCTGCGTCAATCGGTCTGCTGTGCGGCGATCGACCCCTCCGCCAAGGACCTCTTCAATGCCGACACGAACCCGTCCCGCGTCTCCTCGTCCAGGAGGTCCAGGGAGAGGTAGGGGTTGAGGTCCTCCAGTTCGACCAGCAGGAGCTCCCCGGTACGGGTCCTGCACGCGTCGACCCGCTGGATGCCGCGGTCGATGGCGTTCCACTCGACGAAGCCGCGGGCGAAGGCCAGGTCGGACTCGGTCGGGACGTAACGCTCCAGGTGCCAGCGCTTGGCGGGGTCGGGTGCGTGCAGTGCGTACTGGAAGGTGTGGTCCACGAAGTAGAACGAGACCTCGTACGTGAAGTCGACGCACGGCTGGATCAGGATGCCGGACCCGGGCCGCAGCTCCGCGAGGCCCTCGCGGCTCACGAATTCCAGGCCTATGGAGTCGGCGCCCGCCTTCGGCTTGACCACGTACGTGTCCGTCTCCGGGAGGCGGCCGACGTCCCGCGGGTCGTCGATCGTGGGGATCACGGGGTGGCCGGCCGCCGTCAGGTCGAGCAGGTACTGCTTGCCGACCATGTCGGCCTTGCCGGTCAGCTGGTTGTAGACGCGCGCACCGCGACGCTCCGCGCGTTCCTTGAAGTCTTCCCACTGCGCCTCGTAGTGGAGAACGGGGCCGCTGTTGCGGACCACGACGGTGTCGAAGGCGCCCGCCTCCATCAGGGACGCCGCGTCCAGCGGGTGGCACAGGGCCACGTCGAAGTCCTCGCGGAGGCGGGAGGTGAGGTAGATGTCCTCGTCGCAGTAGCGGCGGCCGTTCGCCTGGTAGGCGAGGTCCGTGACGAAGAGGATGCGGGGCTGTCGTGCGGTGTGCATCGAACAATCCTGGCAGAGCCGCCCGCACGGTCGCGGCCGAGTCGCCCCCAGCCAGGTCACGGCAGAGCCGCCCGCACGGTCGCGGCAGAGTCCGCTCGCCCTGTCGCGGCAGAGTCCGCTCACCCTGCCGTCGTCGCAGGGTCGTTCACCCTGTCGTGGCACAGTCATGAGCATGGTCACCTCGACGTATCGAACCCACCGAAGACGCCTCGGCGCCTGTGCGCTCCTCCTCGGCGCCGCCCTCGCCCTCACCGCCTGCGGCGACGAGCGGCCCGGCACCACGGACGCCGCCGCCCCCAAGTCGTCGGAGCCCCACGCCCCGAAGCCGTCGGAGTCCCCCGGCGCCTCTCCTTACGTAGAGCCCGGAGTCGTCGACGGCGCTCCGCACAACAGGGAGAACAACGCCTACCGTCGCCCTGGCGAGGTGTCCGTGGCGGGGCGGATGGACGCGCAGGTCGAGGCCGACCGCATGAAGCCCGTCCTGGAACGGCTCCGGCAGCAGAAGAAGTGGGACCCGGAGAGCGTGCGCGCCGCCCTGACCGACAAGCTCGGGTACGCGTCTCTGGAGACGGGGGGCGACGAGCAGTCGCTCGCGGGCAAGGTGGACGTGCGGGAGATGTACCCGGAGTTCGACGGTGAGCAGGAGGTCACTCCCGAGGGGGCGATGATCGGGCTCTACGTAGGGGACGACGCGTGCGTCACCGCGTACGTAGGGAAGTCGGGCCACGGTGCCACGGCCACCGGGCGCTTCATGGAGACCGGGTGCATCGTGCCGCCGACCGGACACTGAGCTTCCGCCCCCGCACGCACCCGGCGCCACGAAACCCCGTGGACAGCGACGCCCCGCGGAGCCGATAGTGCAGCCCATGACTTCCCGCGTGCGCCACCTCACGTTCGACTCCCACGACGCCTACCGCCAGGGCACGTTCTGGGCCGAGGTCCTCGGTGGCAAGCTTTCCGACGAGGACTCCCCCGGAGACCCGGAAGCCCTGGTCGAGGCGGGCGGCATCACGCTGCTGTTCGTGACCGTCCCGGAGACCAAGACCCTCAAGAACCGGCTGCACGTCGACCTGGAGCCGCAGGACCGCACCCGCGACGAGGAGGTCGAGCGGCTGCTCGCGCTCGGCGCCAAGCTGTACGAGGATCACCGGAAGCCCAACGGCCGCGGCTTCGTCGCCCTCACCGACCTGGAGGGCAACGAGTTCTGCGTGGAGTGCGGCGCGGCCGAGCGTGCCGCACTGATCGCCGCTAACGCGTAGCCCGGCCCCGCAGCTCCCCCGCCCGGCCCCGCAACTCCCCCGTGCGCCCCCGCAGCTCCCCCTTGACCACCTTCCCGCTCGCGTTCCGCGGCAGTTCCGCCACGAACTCGACGGCCCTCGGCACCTTGTAGTTCGCCATCTCCCGCCGCGCCCACGCGATCAGGTCGTCCGCCGTCACGACGGCCCCCGGGCGCCGCACCACGTACGCCTTGCCGACCTCGCCGAGTCTCGCGTCCGGCACCCCGATCACCGCCACGTCCGCCACATCGGGGTGCACGCCGAGGAGCTGCTCTATCTCGGCGGGGTAGGCGTTGAAGCCGCCGACGATGAACATGTCCTTGATGCGGTCGGTGATGCGGAGGTTGCCCTCCTTGTCGAGGACGCCCACGTCACCGGTCCGCAGCCAGCCGTCGGGCGTCAGGCACTGCCGCGTGCCGGCCGGGTCCTCGAAGTAGCCCTGCATGACGTGGTGGCCGCGGACGAGGACCTCACCCGGGCGGCCGGGGCCCTGCGGCTCCCCGGAGGGGGTCACCACCCGCACCTCCGTGTCGGGGATGGCCCGGCCCGACGTCGCCGCGATGACGTCGGCCGGATCGCCGCGGCGGCACATCGTGACGATGCCGCTCGCCTCCGAAAGCCCGTACGCCGTAAGGACGGTGGCGATGTGGAGCTCCGCCCGCAGCCTCTCCACCAGCCGCAGCGGCACCACCGCGGCGCCGGTCACCACGAGCCGCAGCGCGGACAGGTCGTGCTGGTCGCGGGCGGGGTGGTCGAGGATGGCCTGGTGCAGGGTGGGCGGGCCCGGCAGGACGGAGATGCGTTCGGCGGCGACGTTGGCGAGGACCGTGTCCACGTTGAAGACCGGCTGCGGGATCATCGTCGCGCCCCGCATGAGGCAAGCGATGATCCCGGCCTTGTAGCCGAAGGTGTGGAAGAACGGATTCACGATCAGGTAGCGGTCGCCCTCGCGCAGCCCCGCCAGGTCGCTCCACACGTCGTAGCAGCGCAGGGTCTGGGCGTGGGTGATGACGGCGCCCTTGGGTCGGCCCGTCGTGCCCGAGGTGAAGACGATGTCCGAGGGCACGGAGCCCTCGACGGACGCCGCCCGGGTGCGGACCGCCTCGGCGGGCACCCGGTCGCCGCCCGCCAGGAACTCCTTCCAGGTGCGGAAGTTCTCCGGGGCGTCGTCCGCGAGCACGACCACCTCGTCGAGGTGCGGCAGGCCGGGCAGTGGGCCGTTCCCGGGGCCCTCGGCCGCCGCCCGGCGCAGCGAGGCGACGTACGACGTGCCGAGGAACGTGCCCGTGACGAAGAGGAGTTTCGCGCGGCTGCGTGCCAGGACGTGCGCCGCCTCGGCGCCCTTGAAGCGGGTGTTGAGGGGGACGAGGACCGCGCCTGCCGATACGGCGCCGAGCGCGGAGACGATCCAGTCGAGGGTGTTGGGCGCCCAGACGGCGACGCGGTCGCCGGGCTCGACGCCGGTGGCCATGCAGGCGGCCGCGGCGTGCTCGACCCGCGCGCCCAGTTCCGCGTACGAGACGCGGGTGCGGCCCTCGACGACCGCCTCCCGCGAGCCGTACCGCTCGGCGGCCGCCCCGACCAGCCCCGGGATGCTGCCCCACTCCAGGTCGCCGCGCATCACAAGCCCCTCCCGCAGAGAACCCAGTAGCTGACTAACCGTCAGATTAGCTGTAGCCTGACGCGCTGTCAGCAGCCGTGACACGCTCGCGACAGGCGGAGGTGCCGTTGCCCATGGCTTCACTCAAGGACGCTACTGCGATAGTCGGGATCGGCCAGACCCCCTTCGCCAGACAACTTCCGGAAAGTGAGAAGGAGTTGGCGTGCCGGGCGATCGTCGCCGCGCTCGACGACGCCGGCATCGACCCGTCCGAGGTCGACGCCTTCGCCTCGTACACGATGGAGGAGACCGACGAGGTCGAGGTCGCCAAGGCCATCGGCGCCGGTGACGTGACCTTCTTCAGCAAGGTCGGCTACGGCGGGGGCGGTTCCTGCGCCACGGTCGCCCACCTCGCCTCCGCGATCGCCACCGGACAGGCGGGTGTCGGCATCGCCTGGCGCTCCCGCAAGCGCGGCAGCGGCCCGCGCCCCTGGAAGAACACCTTCGTCCAACTCCCCACCCCCGCCCAGTGGACGCGCCCCTTCGGCCTCCTCCGTCCCGCCGACGAGATCGCGATGCTCGCGCGCCGCTACATGCACGAGTACGGCGCGACCCGCGACCACCTCTTCAACGTCGCCCTCGCCTGCCGCAACCGCGCCAACCAGAACCCGGCCGCGATGATGTACGAACGCCCGCTGACCCGCGACATGTATATGACCTCGCGCTGGATCAGCGAGCCCCTCTGCCTCTTCGACAACTGCCTGGAGACGGACGGCGCGCTGGCGTGCGTGGTCGTGTCCGCGGAGCGGGCACGCGACTGCCGGCAGCGGCCCGTGTACGTCCACTCCGTCGCCCAGGGCCTGCCGTCCCAGCACCACGGCATGGTCAACTACTGGAACGACGACCCGCTCTCCGGACCCGCCTGGACGGCGGCCCGACACCTCTGGAAACAGGCGGACTTCGGCCCGCAGGACGTGGACGTGGCACAGATCTACGACGCGTTCACGCCGCTCATCCCACTCTCCCTGGAGGGCTACGGATTCTGCGACCGCGGCGAGGGCGGCGCGTTCACGGAGGGCGGCGCCCTGGAGAGCGGCGGCCGCCTCCCCATCAACACGGGCGGCGGCGGCCTCAGCGAGGCGTACGTCCACGGCTTCAACCTCATCAACGAGGGCGTGAAGCAGCTCCGCGGCACGAGCACGGCCCAGGTCCCGGACGCGTCGACGTGCCTGGTGACGGCGGGCGAAGGAGTCCCGACATCGGCGCTGCTCCTGAGGGCCCCGTAGGCGCCTTCCGCCCCTGGGGCCCCGCCAGGGGCCTTCCAGGGGCGCGGGGAACTGCGCGACCAGCCACGACGAACCCGCACCCGGCAAAGGACACCGACATGGCAGACGCGACGACGAAACCCACCCCCCTCCTGACGCCCACGCAGGACGACGACGGCGCCCCCTTCTGGACCTACGCCGCCCGAGGCGAACTCCGCATACAGGCCTGCGCCGCCTGCGACGAGCTGAGGTTCCCGCCCAGACCCTGCTGCCCCCACTGCCGGTCCTTCGACAGCACCTGGCGGAAGATGAGCGGAAGGGGCCGCATCTGGTCGTACGTCTTCCCGCACCCGCCCCTCCTGCCCGCCTACGCCGAACAGGCCCCGTACAACGCGGTCATCGTCGAACTCGCCGACGCCCCGCGGATCCGCCTCGTCGGCAACCTCGTCGCGGCGCCCGACGCCGACCTGAACTCCGTCGCCCCGGAGCGGCTGCGCATCGGCGCGAAGGTGCAGGTCGTCTTCGCGGACGTCGGCGGGACCGTGGTCCCGCGCTGGCTCCTGGAGCGCCCGTGACCCCGCCGGCCCCGGCCGCGCTGCGCACGACGGTCGACAAGGACACGGGCGTGGCGGTCCTGACCCTGGACCGCCCCGAGCGGCACAACGCGATCGACGTGGCGACCGCCGCCGAACTGGGCGCGACCTGGCGGCGGTTCAGGTTCGACGACTCGGTGCGGGCGGTCGTGGTGACCGGCTCGGGCGAGAAGGCGTTCTGCACCGGCATCGACCGGACCGCGGACGTGCCCCAGCCGAACTCCCCGTACACGATCGACGATCCGCTCGTCGCGATCGGCCCGAAGGCGAACGACCTCTGGAAACCGGTGATCGCCGCGGTCAACGGCATGGCCTGCGGCGGCGCCTTCTACCTCATCGGCGAGGCCGAGTTCGTCGTCGCGGACGAGCACGCCACGTTCTTCGACCCGCACACCACGTACGGCATGGTCAGCGCGTACGAGTCGATCCACATGGCGCAGCGCATGCCGTTCGGCGAGGTCGCGCGGATGGCGCTGATGGGCACGGCCGAACGGGTCTCCGCGCGGCGGGCTTACGAGACGGGCCTGGTCTCCGAACTGACGCCTCCGGGCGGCGCCACGGCGGCGGCCGTCCGGGCCGCGGAGATCATCGCCTCGTACCCCACCGAGGCGGTGCAGGGCACGGTACGGGCGGTCTGGTCGGCGAAGGAGGCGGCCCGCACCCAGGCCCTGGCCCACGCGCCGCACCTGATCGCCCTGGGCAACCTGCCGCCGGACCGCCAGGCGAAGCTGTTCGCGGAGCGGCCACGGCGGGGCGGCGACTTCCGTACGAGGTAGCGGGGCACGCATGACGCGACGTACGCGCCGATCCGGTCATATGGCGAGAGGCCCGCGCCCGGCGTAGCGTCGATCTTGAGAGACGCGTACGGATGCGCACAGCGAGTCGCACGCCTACGAGGAGGCCCCCGCATGGTCCGCAACGTCCTCGGGTCGATCCTCGCTCTCGCCGGAGCGACGGCCGCCGTATGGAGCCCCTTCCGAGCCTGGTACGACGGCCGTCACGGCCGGGACTTCCGCATCGACGAACTGTTCTCCGGTTCCGGGGTCACCGACGCGAAGGCGGAGCTCTTCGGCTCCCTCTTCCTGCCGTTCGCCTTCGCGGCACTGCTGACGCTGATCGGTCTGGTGCTGAGGTCACGGCTCCTCGTGGGGCTCGCGGGTGTGCTCGTGCTGGGCTTCACGGTGCTGTGGATGGTCCGGCAGGGGCAGGCGGAGGGCAGCCTGGCCGTCGCCGGTGACGGTTCCGGCCTGGGTCAGGGCGTGCTGGGCGGCTTCGTGGGCGGCGTGGCTCTGCTGCTCGGCGCGGTGCTCATGGCGGGGCGGCGCCGTGGGCGGGTGCGGGCGCGCGGACGCCGCGCGGCGGCACCGGAAGCGGACACGACTCCCCCTCCGGACGTGGCTCCCCATCCGGACACGGCTCCCCATCCGGAAACGGCTCCCCCTCCGGGCATGGCTCCCCCTCCGGACACGGCTCCCGCGCCCGCCCCTGCTCCCGCGCCTGCCCCGCCTCCGACGGAGCCCGCCCCCTACGGCGACCCATACGCCGACCCGCACAACGACCCGTACGCCGACCCCCGCTACCCGGCGGAGCCCCCGCCCCCGCCCTCGTCCTGGCAGGACCCGCCGAACAGGCCCTACTAGGGCCTCGGTGACGTGCCCGTGCCCCGTTCCGCGTCCAGCGCGTACACGCAGCGGTCCTTGCTGCAGGCGTAGACCACGCCGTCCCTGACCACGGGCGCACCCGTGATCTCGCCGCCCGTGGCCAGCTTCCAGCGGAGGCGGCCGTCGTCCGCCTTCAGTGTGTAGAGGAGGTGGTCCGTGGAGCCGAAGTGGATGCGGCGGTCGGCGACGACGGGTGCGCCGACGACCTCGCCGCCCGCCTGGAAGCGCCACTTGGGCGTGCCCGTGACGGCGTCCAGTGTGTAGAGGCCCTTGCCGCTGCCCACGTGAACGTGGCCGTCCGCGACGAGGACCGGTTCGATCGAGGAGCGGGACTCCGTGGCGATGCGCCAGCGGTCGCGGCCGTCGGTCGCGTCGAGGGCGTACACCGTGCCGAGGTAGTCGGCGAGGTACACGCCGCCGCCCGCGACGGCGGGTCCCGGCGCGAAGGCGGGCGGGCAGAGGAAGGCGGCGGGCGCCTCGAAGTGCCAGCGGACGTGGCCGCCCGCCACGTCGATCGCGATGACGCGGGTGCCCGCGGCGACGTACACGTATCCGTCCTGCGCCTGGGCGAGCCGCACCGGCACGCCGCCGCAGGAGGCCGCGTCGCCAATGGGGTACGACCAGCGTTCCTCGCCTGTGCGTGCCTCCAGGGCCCGCAGCCGGGCGTCCTTCCAGACGTACACCGTGCCGTCGACGACGAGGGGCCCGGCCTCGGGCGTCTCGAAGTCGGTCTGCGCCCCGGTGATCTCCCAGAGCTTCTCTCCGTTGGCGGCTTCCCACGCCTGGACGCCGCCGCCGCGCGTGCCGGTGACGACGGTGCCCCGGTCGGCCTGGAGGGAGTACACCCAGGCGTCGGTCGGCAGCCGCCACAGGTCGGAGCCGTCGGAGCCGTCGAGGGCGTAGAGCGTCGGCCCGTCGGAGGCGTGGATGCGGCCGTCGGCGACCGCCATGGACCAGGCGACGTCGCGCGTCTTGAAGCTGCGGCGGCCCGTGCCGACGTCCAGTGCGTGGACCTCGAAGGACGTCACGTAGACGAGCTTCCCGGCGACGGCGGGGGTGCCCCACACGTCGTTCGACATGCGGAAACGCCACGGCCGCCAGGTCGAGGCCGCATCCGGTGCGGGGGCTGGGGCCGGGACGCCGGCGGGCGCCGGGTCGGCTCCGTTGCCCGCGGCCCGGTGGGCCGAGGACCGTGACCAGGAGGCGGCGAGCCCTGAGTCGCCGGGCACGACGGCCGAGCGGCCGCCGCCCACCCGCGGGCCCGGACCGATCGGCACCTTCGCCCCGGCGAGCCGCACGGGCCCTCCGTCGGGCATGCCCGCGAAGGGCGGCCGGGACGGCGCGGGCGGCGGCTGCTGCGGGGGCGGCGGCGCGGTGACGGGCGCGGCGGAGACGGCCGCGGCGGCGCCCCGGCCACCGCTGCGGCCGGCGGACGCGGGGACCCGGGCGGGCGGGCGGCCGCCGCGGCGGGCCTCGATGAGGGCGACGGCGCGCTCGGGCAGCCACGCGGACGCCGTGCCGCTGTCGTCGTTGTCGGCGCTCTCGGAGGCGAAGAGGTGGGGGGCCAGCTGGGCCTGGAGGTCGGCGGGACTGGGCCGGAGCGCGGCCTCCATCTTCATGCAGGACTCGATGAGGGGGCGCAGTTCGGCCGGCAGCCCTTCGAGGTCGGGGCCCTCCCTGAGCAGCATGAAGACGGTCTCGACGGGGTTGGCGCCGTGGAACGGGGCGTGGCCGGTGGCGGCGAAGACGAGGGTCGAGCCGAGGGAGAAGACATCGCTCGCGCCGGTCACGCTGCGCGAGTCCTTGGCCTGCTCGGGTGACATGTACGCGGGTGTGCCCACGGCGACGTTCGTCATGGTGAGCCGCGTGTTGGAGACGCCGGACGCGATGCCGAAGTCGATGACGCGCGGTCCGTCCTCGACGACGAGGACGTTGGACGGCTTCAGGTCGCGGTGGACGAGGCCCGCGCCGTGGATGGACTCCAGGGCCTCGGCGACGCCCGCCGCCAGCCAGCGCACCGCCTGGGTGGGCAGCGGCCCGTGTTCATTCACTATTTCTTCGAGGGAGGGCGCCGGTACGTAGGCGGTGGCGAGCCAGGGCACGGCGGCCCGCGGATCGGCGTCCACCACGGCCGCCGTATAGAAACCGGACACGGCGCGGGCCGCCTCGACCTCGCGCGTGAAGCGCACACGGAACAGCTGGTCCTCGGCGAGCTCGGTCCGCACCGTCTTGATCGCCACGCGCCGTCCCGACGCGGAGCGCGCGAGATACACCAGACCCATGCCACCGGCGCCCAGCCTGCCGAGGACCTCGAACGGGCCGATCCGCCTCGGATCGTGCTGCGTCAGCTGATCCACCACTTGCCCTGCCACCTCCCCGTACGCGGCCGCCGAAGAAGACAGCCCCGTGCAGCGTCTCACCACCGAGCCGCTACGGCGGCACGCACCCTGATTCTTCCTGTCCGAGGCGGTGCTGGCGAACCCGGGGCGGGATCGGGGTGTCTAGGGACAAATCTCCTGGAGGACCGCGAAGGCAGCCCCTTGGTTGTCCGTGAACACGGCGATCCGCCCGTACGGAGTGTCGTGGGGCGGCTCCTGTACGCGTCCGCCCAGCCGGATCACCGCGGCGGCCGCCGCGTCGGCGTCCACGACGGTGAAGTACACGAGGAAGTGCGCGGGCATCTCCGCGGGCATGCGCGTGCGGGCGGCCGGCCCGGTGGCGCCCTGGACGAGGCTGCGGCCGCCGATCGCCGTGTCGGGGCCCGGCTCGGCGCCCACGGGCGACCAGGCGCGGAAGTCCTCGCCGTCGAGGTGGAGGTCGAAGCCGCCGTATCCGAAGACGCGCTCGTAGAACGGGTCGACCAGGTCCTTGTCGCGCGAGTACACCTCGGTCCAGCAGTACGAGCCGGGCCGCTGCTGCCTGCCGAAGCCCTGGTGCGTGCCGGCCTGCCAGAGCCCGAAGACGGCGCCCTCGGGGTCGGCGGCGAGCCCCATCGTCCCGAAGGGCCCGACCGGCCTCGGCTCGGTGATCATCGAGCCGCCCGCGCCCCTGACGCGCGCGGCCAGGGCGGTCGCGTCGGGTGTGGCGAGGTACACCGTCCATACGGTCGGCATGCGGCCGTCGGCCTTGGGGGCGAGCGCGGCGACGGGCAGGCCGTCGCTGTACGCCTGGGCGTGCTGCCCGTACCCCGGCCCGGCGTCCTGGCCGAAAGTCCACCCGAAGAGCTCACCGTAGAACCGCTTGCCGCCCTCGACGTCGGGAAGCATCGCGTCGACCCAGCAGGGCACGCCCTCCGCGTATCCGCCCTGTCCGGCCCGGTGGCTGCCCCCTGTGTCCCGGTCCGCGTAGTCCATGCCTGTCAAGCTAACCGCAGGACCGGCCCCCCGCACCGCCAGGATTCGAACACTTGGCCAATTCCTGCGGGATGCGCCCTTCGCCGCTCTCACGCGCCCCAACCCCATTTGCACTCGGCCGAATCGCGCTCCGATCACCCCTCGGTAAGCTGACGGCATGACAGGACAGGTACGTACCGTCGACGGCCGCGTGGCCGGTCGGCGCGGTCAGGCGACGCGTCAGAAGCTGCTCGACTGCCTCAGCGAGATGCTCAGCTCCTCGCCCTACCGGGACGTCAAAGTCATCGACGTCGCCCGGAAGGCGGGGACTTCACCAGCGACCTTCTACCAGTACTTCCCGGACGTCGAGGGCGCCGTCCTGGAGATCGCGGAGCAAATGGCGGCGGAGGGCGCCGAGTTGACCCAGGTGCTCGACGGGCGCTCCTGGGTCGGCAAGGCCGGCTGGCAGACCTCCCAGGATCTGGTCGACGGCTTCCTCGACTTCTGGCGCAAGAACGACGCGATCCTCCGGGTCGTCGATCTGGGCGCCGCCGAGGGCGACAAGCGCTTCTACAAGATCCGGATGAAGATCCTCAATTCGGTCAACAACTCCCTTACGGAGACCGTCAAGGAGCTCCAGTCCAAGGGCAAGGTCGACAAGGACGTCAGCCCGGCGGCCATGGCGGGCTCCCTGGTCGCGATGCTCGCGGCGGTCGCCTCCCACCAGCGGGGCTTCCAGACGTGGGGCGTGAAGCAGGCCGAACTGAAGCCGAATCTGGCGATGTTGGTGCATTTGGGCGTAACCGGAAAGAAGCCGACGAAGTAGCCCCGGCGGGCACGCTTCCTCACCTCACGCCCCCTCCCGAGTCCTGTCAGCCCGACGGCGGATCACTGCGGTGATCCGCCGTCGTGGTCCGGGCACACGCTCAGCGCCCTCAGCGCCCTTGCCCCTCCCTGCGCTCCAGACGGAACAGTCTGATCTCCCGGTCCACACGGGCCTGGTACGCGGCGTACGGCGGCCAGAACTCCAGCGCCGCCTCCCACACCGCCGCCCGCTCCTCCCCCACCAGCAGCCGCGCCCGCACGGGAATGTCAGCGCCCCGCCAGTTCACCTCGGCCTCGGGGTGGGCCAGCAGATTGGCGGTCCACGCGGGATGCCCCGGGCGCCCGAAGTTGGACCCGACCAGCACCCAGCTCTCCCCACCCTTCGACCCGCCCTCCGCCCCGCCCCCCTCCGGCATGCAGGCCAGCGGCGTACGCCTCGGCAGCCCGCTCTTCGCGCCGCGCGCGGTCAGGATGACGCCGGGCAGCATCCGCGCGCTGAGCAGCACCCTGCCCCGGGTCAGGCGGTGCACGGCCCGGTCCATGGCGGGTATGAAGTGCGGCGCGACCTTCGCGAAGGCGCGGGTGGACGACACCTTCTGCACCAGCCGCAGCCCGGCCGGCATCAGACGGCCTCCCCGAGTCCGTCGGCCTCCCCGAGCCCTTCGGGCTCGACGATCCGCGGCTCGGCGACGGCCCCCTCGAACAGTCCGGCCCGTTCCGCCGCCCGCGCCCGCAGCCTGTGGACCGGCCCGAAGAGCAGTTCGTCGCCGGCCGCCCGCTTGAAGTACAGGTGCGCCTCGTGCTCCCAGGTGAACCCGATGCCGCCGTGCAGCTGCACCGCTTCGGACGCGGCGGTCCGCAGCGCGTCGAGCGCCTGCGCGAGCGCGAGCCCGCCGGCCCGCTCGGCGCCCTGCCCGCCGAACCCGGCGGCCTCCGCACCCGCCGCCCACGCCGCGTAGTAGGCGGCGGACCGGGCCGCCTGCACCTGTACGTACACGTCGGCGAGGCGGTGCTTGACCGCCTGGAAGGACCCGATCGCGCGCCCGAACTGCTCGCGCTGCTGTACGTATTCGACGGTACGTTCCATGACGCGGTCCGCGGCGCCGACGGCCTCGGCGGCGACGACGGTGGCCGCGACGTCCCCGACGGCGCCGAGCGCGCCCGGCACATCGGCCTCGTCGGCGCCCAGCAACTCGCCCTCCGCATCACGCAGTTCGATGCGGGCCTGGGTACGGGTCTCGTCCATCGCGGTCTGCCGCGTCCGGGCCAGGCCGGGCGCCCCTTCGCGCACCAGGAAGAGGAGCGTACGGGACCGGGCGAAGCCTCCCGCGTGCGCGGCCACCACGAGCAGGCCGGCGCTGTGCCCGTCGATGACCTGCTCGGCCTGTCCGTACAGCCGCCACGTCCCATCGACAAGCCTGGCCTGCACGCCGCCCGCGCGGCCGCCGCCGGCCCAGTCACCGTGATTGTCTCCGATGAGGCCGAGCGCCGTGGCGAGCCCGGTGCCGGGCACGGCGAGGGCGGCGGTCAGCTCACCGGCGGCGATGCGGGGCAGGAGCGCGGTGCGCTGCTCCTCGGTGCCGAGCGCGAGGATCAGCGGGGCGGCGAGGACGGCGGTGGCGAAGAGTGGCGTGGGTGCGAGGGCGCGGCCCAGCTCCTCGCTGCCGAGGGCGAGTTCGGCGGACGTGCAGCCGACTCCGCCGTACACCTCGGGGAGTGCGAGGCCGGGCAGCCCGAGCTGTTCGGCGAGGGCGGCCCACAGGCCGGCGTCGTGGCCGGCCGGTGTCCGCACCGCCGCTTTCACCTCGTCGGGACCGCACCGCTTGGTGATCAGTTCGCGAAGGGTGCGGCGGATCTCGCCCTGTTCCGCGCTGAAGGCGGCGTCCATCGGCAGGCTCCTCCCCCGGGCACGGCGATCCGGACCCGAATCTGACGGGCCGTCATGCTAGGGCGGAGACAGCGATATGCACAGAGCGACGACACTCAACGGGGCGCCGGGAGCTGATGTACCGTCAGATTCATGGCTACCGCTACCCGTTCCACCACTCCCCGCAAGGTCGCCGTCGTCGGCGTGGCCCTCTCGGACTGCGGCCGGGTCGACGAGGCCACGCCCTACGCCCTGCACGCCCAGGCGGCCCGCCGCGCACTCGCCGACTCGGGACTCGGCCGCGACGTCATCGACGGCATCGCGTCGGCGGGCCTCGGCACGCTGGCGCCGGTGGAGGTCGCCGAGTATCTCGGCCTCACACCCCGCTGGGTGGACTCGACGTCGGTCGGCGGCGCCACCTGGGAGGTCATGGCGGCGCACGCGGCGGAGGCGATAGCGGCAGGGCACGCGAACGCCGTGCTCCTCGTCTACGGCTCCACGGCCCGCGCCGACATCAAGGCGGGGCGCCGCACGTCGAACCTCTCCTTCGGCGCACGGGGGCCGTTGCAGTTCGAGGTTCCGTACGGACATTCCCTGGTCGCCAAGTACGCGATGGCCGCCCGCCGCCACATGCACGAGTACGGCACGACGCTGGAGCAGCTCGCCTCGGTCGCCGTCCAGGCACGGGCCAACGCGGCGACCAACCCGGATGCGATGTTCCGCGACCCGATCACGGTCGACGAGGTCCTGGCCGGCCCCATGATCGCGGACCCGTTCACCAAGCTGCACTGCTGCATACGTTCCGACGGCGGCTGCGCGGTCCTGCTCGCCGCGGAGGAGTACGTACGGGACTGCGCGGCCGCGCCGGTGTGGGTGCTCGGCGCGGGCGAGCACGTCTCGCACACGACGATGTCGGAGTGGGAGGACTTCACGGTCTCCCCGGCGGCGGTCAGCGGCCGCCTCGCGTTCGAGCGGGCGGGCGTGCGCCCCTCGGACATCGACATCGCGGAGATCTACGACGCCTTCACGTACATGACGCTGGTGACCCTGGAGGACCTCGGCTTCTGCGGCAAGGGCGAGGGCGGCGCGTTCGTGGAGAAGGGCCGCCTGCTGCGGGACGGCGAGCTGCCGACCAACACGGACGGCGGCGGCCTCTCCGCCCAACATCCCGGCATGCGTGGCCTGTTTCTCCTGGTGGAGGCGGTACGCCAGCTACGCGGCGAGGCGGGTGAGGGGCGGCAGGTGTTCCGGGCGGACGGCAGCGTGCCCGAGCTGGCGGTGGCGTCCGGGACGGGCGGCTGGTTCTGCTCGTCCGGGACGGTGATCCTCGGCCGGTAGGCGGTCAGCCGAGGTTCTGCTCGTCCGGGACGGTGATCCTCGGCCGGTAGACGGTCAGCCGAGGTCCTGCTCGTCCGGGACGGTGATCCTCGGCCGGTAGGCGGTCAGCCGGCCGCCGTCACCAGCTGATCGGTCAGGCCGCGCAGAGCTTTCTGGGACGCCGTTCCCGGCTCGGCCGCGAAGGTGACCAGAGCCTGGTCGGGCTCGCCGGGCAGGCGCAGCGTCTCACGGTTCAGGTTCAGCTCGCCCGCCACGGGGTGGCGCACCCGCCACACGCCATGGGCGTGCGCGCCCACATGATGCTCGGCCCACAGCCGACGGAAGTCGTCGCTGCGGACGGAGAGTTCGGCGAGCAGCGTGCACAACCGGTCGTCGCACGGGAAACGCCCCAGATCCATGCGCAGTGCCGCGACCGTGTCCCGGGCGGCCTGCTCCCAGTCGGGGTACAGGTCCCGCGAACCGGGGTGGAGGAAGTGGAGCCAGGCCGCGTTGCGCTGCGCGGCGGGCAGGGCGTCGAAGTCGACGAACAGGGCACGGGCCGCACGGTTGGAGGCCAGGACGTCGAGCCTGCGGCCCAGCACCAGGGCGGGCACGTCACCGACGGCGTCCAGGAGGATGCGTACGCCGATGCGCACCGGTTGTGGTGCGGGCGCGCTTTGGGCTGAGCTTTGGTCGCCGTCGCGCAGCGCCCGCGTCAGGTGCCCCAGGTGCGCGCGCTCGGCGGCATCGAGCCGTAGCGCACGGGCGACGGCGTCCAGGACCTGGTCGGAGACGTTGAGGGAGCGGCCCTGTTCTAGCCGTACGTAGTAGTCGACGCTGACCCCGGCGAGTTCGGCCAGCTCCTCCCTGCGCAGCCCCGGAACGCGGCGCCGCCCGCCGAGCGGACGTACGCCGAGGTCCTCCGGTCGCACGCGGGCACGCCGGGACTTCAGGAACGAGGCCAGTTCGGTGCGGAAATCCATCCCACAAGTGTCGGTCAAGCCTGGTACTGCCAGACCCAGGGTCGAGCAGAGCCCTGGGTGGGGGCGGATTCCTCCGCCAGAGTCGACACCACGTAGGACACCGCACGGCATCGCACTCTCTCGGAGATCACAGTGACCACGACAGCAACACAGCCCCGCTCCTCCGCCCACCCCCTCGCCGGCCGGGTGGCTGTGGTGACGGGCGCCTCCAGCGGAATCGGCGAGGCCACCGCACGCCTGCTCGCCGCGCAGGGCGCCCACGTCGCGCTCCTCGCGCGGCGGGCCGAGCGCCTGACCGACCACGTGGCGCAGATCGAAGCCGCGGGCGGCCGCGCCCTGGCCGTACCGGCCGACGTCGCCGACCCCGCCTCGCTCACGGCTGCCGCCGACCGGGTACGGGAGCGTCTCGGCCGCGTCGACCTCGTGGTCAACAACGCGGGCCTCGCCCTTCCCGACCTGCTCGGCCGGGGCGCCGAAAGCAACTGGCAGCGCATGATCGAGGTGAACGTCACCGGCGCCCTCGCCGTCGTGACGGCCTTCACGCCGGACCTGATCGCGGCCGCCGCCGACCGTGGCCACGCGGACCTGATCACCATCTCGTCAGCGGCCGCACAGACGGTCCTGCCCGGCTTCGCCGGATACGCCGCGACGAAGGCTGCCGTCAGCCACTTCTCCCGCAACCTGCGCGCCGAGCTCAGCCCGCACCACGTCCGGGTCACCACGATCGAACCGGGAACCATCGACACCGAGCTGCGCGACCACCTCGGCGACCCGGCGACCAGCGCCGCCGTCCAGGAGGCGGTGGCCTCCCTAGGGGAACTCCCCAGCGGAACCGACGTCGCCGAGATCATCGCCTTCGCGGCGAGCCGCCCCCGCCACGTCAACCTGTCCCAGCTCTCGGTACTGCCTACGCGGGAGGCGTGAGCCGGGCCAGGAACTCGGTCCACACGGAGGGGGCGACGGTGAAGGTGGGGGCGGACTCGGGGAGCTTGGAGTCGCGGATGTGGATGGCGTGGGGGCAGGTGGCTACCTCTACGCAGTCACCGCCCTCGTTACCGCTGTAGCTCGACTTGCGCCAGGTGTAGGCGACTTCGACGCACGTGCCGCCTTCATTACTGCTGTAGCTGCTCTTGAACCACGCCAGCTCGGCGTTCATAGCTGCCCCGCCATCCTCTCGATCAGTTCCGCGGACTCCCGGGGCGTGAGCGCCTGGGCCCGCAGTGCGCCGAAGCGGTCGATGAGCTGGTTGACCTCCTGCGGCCTTGAGATCAACCTACCGCTGATCTGCCCGTCGTCGTAGGCGAAGTTGCGGCCTTCGGCAGTGCTCAGCAGGTTGGTTGTTCCGTGCAGCCCGGCGTGCTCGCGAGTCTCCGTCGGCATTACCTGCACCCTCAGATGGTGCATTGTGCGCACACACTCCAGCACATGCAGCAGCTGCATCCGAAGCACCTCTCGGCCGCCGATAGGACGCTTGAGCACCGACTCCTCGATGACATACCCGATCATCGGCGGCGGGGTCCGGGTCAGCAGCATCTGCCTCTCCAGACGCCCCACCACGTCCTTCTCGATCCGGTCCTCGGTCAGCTGCGGCACCCGCTCCTCGTACAGCGCGCGGATGTAGTCCTCGGTCTGCAACAGGCCCGGGAAGACCATGGTCTCGTACGCGCTGATGCTCGCCGCCGTCTTCTCCTGCCGCACCCAACCCACAAACGTCGGCGGGTACTTCTCCTCCTCCATCAGCGGAATGCAGGACTTCAGCGCGCCCCGCGCGTCAAGCACCGTGTCCGCGTCGGCGAGGTAGGTCGACGTAGGGATGCGTTCCGCACGCTCGTACGCGCCCGCGAGGGACTCCGAGACGAGGAGCCGCCCGGCCACGTCCTTGCGTGACATCCCCGACCGCTCACGGAAGTTTTTCAGCAGGCCCCCCACCAGCCGCCGTGCCGGGGACGGGACGACCGTGTCCGGCCTCTCGCTCACCGTCTTCTCACCCATCACCACAACGGCCACCACCCTCTCCACGCCTTGCCGATGTGTTTCCTGCGCCTCTGGTAACGCTACGCAGTCACCCCGACTCTCGTAGGCATGACGAACGAACTCACCCCGGACTGGGTACCCGCGTCCGGCCTTCAGCTCCGGCTCACTGGCGTGCACTTCGATGCCATCCGTGTGAGGGGCGTACGCGGCGAGGCGGTTCTGCACCACCTCGCCACGCTCACGGAGGGCGACCCCGGGCCCGTGATCCGCGAGGTGTCCGGGGGCCGCTGGACGTACTTCCTGCTCGCACCGGGGACGAGCAAGGAGTTCGCCTGGCCGCCGGGGGCCACGTGCCTGGGGCCCGCCGCGCGGGACCAGTACGTCGGCGTCCCGGCGGCACAGGGCAACACCTATCCGCTGAGCTGGCGGTGCGGGGCGCCGCAGGAGGGGGTGTTCGTGGACGGGGAGCTGCTGCACGGCGTACTGATGGCGCAGCTCGTCGTGGACACCGGCGCGGGGGCGGGCCTGGAGTGACGCGGGGCGGCCCGGAGTGACGCGGGGCGGCCCAGAGTGGCGGGGGTGGCCCGGAGTGACGCGGGGAGGGCGGGAAGGAGCGGGGCGGCGGCGCGCCACAATCGACTCATGACAGCACCGGCAGAACCCGCTCCCCAGGAGACCTTCCGCGCCCTGCTCCGCTCCCAGAAGGTCTGGGACACCGACCTCCCGGCCTTCGACCCGGCACACGCCCCACCCACCCCTCTGCCCCTCTTCCACACGTGGTTCGCGGAGGCGGTGGCCGCCGGGCAGCCAGAGCCGCACACGATGGGCCTGGCGACGGTGGACGAGGAGGGGCTGCCCGACGTACGCACGGTGATGCTGCACGACGCGGATGCCCGGGGCTGGCACTTCGCCACGCACGCGAGCAGCGCGAAGGGCCGCCAGCTCGCGGCCCGCCCGGACGCCGCCCTGCACTTCTACTGGGCGGCGCAGGGCCGCCAGATCCGGGTCAGAGGCCGGGTCACGACGGCACCGCACGCCGAGAGCCTCGCCGACCTGCACGCCCGGTCGACCGGGGCACTGGCCGCGGCGTTGGTGGGCAGGCAGAGCGAAGTCCTCGGTACGTACGAGGAGTTGGAGCGGTCGTCCGTGGCCGCGTGGGAGCGCGCGCGGGCGGAGCCGGACGCGGACTCCCCGACGTGGACGCTGTACGTACTGGAGCCGGTGGAGGCGGAGTTCTTCCAGGGCGACGCGCGCCGCCGTCACGTGCGGCTGCGGTACCGGAGGGCGGGCGGCAGCGGGTGGGGCAGGGAGCTGCTCTGGCCGTAGCTGTGCTCGTGGCTGGGGCCGTAGCTGTGGTCGTGACCGCGGTCGCGGCCGCAGCCTCAGCCGCAGCAGTGACCGCAGCAGTGACCGTAACTGCGGCTGTAACTGCGGCTGTAACTGCGGCTGTAACTGCGGCTGCAGCAGGGTCCATGGCGATGACCGTGGCAATGGCGTGGCAATGGTCGCGTCTCAGCCGAACCGCAGGATGCGCGGCGCGAAGGTGTTCTCGGGGCCGTCGGCGCGGCCGACCGACCACACCGTCTCCGTGCCCGGTACCGGTGCCAGATGCAGCCGCGAGGATTCTCCCTCTCCGGCCACCGCCGGTTCGCTGTGCCCGGTGAACGACTGCCCGTTCCAGGCGAGGAAGTCCGGCCCGGGGACGAGCGGCGGCCAGCTGCCAGGCGGACCGTACTTCTGCGAGCGTGACACCGCGACCCAGCCCAGTTCGCCGGACGGGCCGGGCGCCAGCGAGCTGACCGCGCCGAAGTCGGTGGGGACGGTCACCCGGTTCCACGCCTGCCCGTCGAAGCGGACCAGGAGCGGCGGGATCGGCTTGCCGACCGGGCCGCCGACGAACCCGGCCGTGCCGCCCGCCCACACCTCCGTGTCGGAGACCGCGTACACGCTGCCGACGGCCGACCGCGGGAACCCGGACACGGTCGTCTGCTCCCACGCCTGCCCGTCCCAGTGCGACACGGCCGCACCCGCGTGGGTGTCGCCCGCGGCCCAGACGTCGTCGGCCGCCTTGACGTGCAGGCCGTACACGGCTCCCGGCGGCACCGGCATGTCCTGCCAGGTGCGCCCGTCCCTGCGCAGCAGCACCTGCGCGCCGTCGCGCGAGCCGATCAGCCAGGTCTCACCGCCGCCGGCGACGACCTTGGTCAGCGCGACACCGGACGGCGGACGGCTCTCGGTCCAGACCTTGCCGTTGAAGCGGAGCAGACGGGCGCCGCCCGCCGAGTCGCGGCCGACCGCCCAGGCCGAGGCAGGTGAGGGCGCGGCGACGGACAGCAGCTCTCCCTGCCAGTCGCCACCGGGCAGCTTCTGGCGCTGCCACGCGGTTCCGTCCCAGCGCATCATTAGCGGGAAGCCCGGCGCATCGCGGCCGACGGCGTCGGAGCCCACCGCCCACGCCCGGCCGGGACCGAACGCCACGGCCTCGTTCAGCCCGGCCTGCGGGCGCACCTGTGCCGGGACCGGAACGTGCTGCCAGGATCGGGGTTCCGCCGCGGCCGAGACCATGACGGTCACGAGGGTCATGGCGACGGCGAGGGCCGCGACGAGAAGTCTGCGTGCCATGGTCAGCCTCCCAGCCGCTCGCTCATCAGATTCGGTTTCGAGCCGTAGATCTCGACCGTCCCGAAGGACAGCAGCGCGGACCCGGCCCTCGCCAGCACACGCGGTTTGACGTCGATCGCGTTCGCGCGCTCCGGGCCGTACGAGAAGGTGGTGCGGGAGCCGTCCACCCGCGCGTACTTCGACTGGAACGCGCGGTCGCTGCGCACCGGCAGCCACAGCGCGCCGTCCGGGCCGCGCGCCAGGGTTTCGGCGTAGGTGGCGCCCAGCGGCGGGTGGCTGGTGCGCCAGGTGCGCCCGTTCCAGGACATCAGGTAGGCGCGGGAGCCGCCGTCGGTGTACTGGGTGCCGCTGATCGTGGCCCGGCCGGAGGGTTCGAGCAGGATCGTGTGCACGTTGCTGTTCGACGGGAGCGGCACGTTCGCGTCCCGCCACGCGGTGCCGTCCCAGCGCAGGACGGCGGTCCCGGTGCTGGTGCTCGCCCACGCCCAGGCGTCGGTGGCGGTCCGCGCGACGACCCCCATCACGAAGTGCACGTCGTCCGGGGTGGACTGGGTGGTCCAGCGGGACCCGTCGTAGTGCAGCACCTTCAGCCCGGTGTCGTCCTCACCGACCACCCAGGCGGCGCCCGGTACCGCGGCGAAGTCCTGGTAGTTCCACATGGTCTGCGGCAGCGGGACGACGCTCCACCTGCCCGCCGACCGGCGCAGGATCTCGCCCGCTCCCTCCCGGTTGCTGCGGAAGATCCACACCTCGTCGCCGACGAACTGCACCTCGCCGAGCCAGCCCGGCTCACCGGCCCCGGGGAAGGTCGTGTCCCGGCTCCACGCCGTGCCGTCCCACCGGTACAGCATCGGCCGCATCCCGTCGGCGGCGTGCTCGTACCCGGTCGCCCACGCCTCGCCCGGCCCACGGGCACCGAGATCGGCCACGTTCATCGGCGAGGCCGCCGCCGGCGGCACGGGCAGCGCGTCCCACTTCGGCGCCGGGGAGGGGGGTGGGGCTGGGGCTGGGGGCGGGGCTGGGGTCGGGGCTGGGGCCGGGGTCGGGGCCGGAGCTGGGGCCGGGGCCGGAGCCGGTGACGCGGCGCCGGGCGGCGATACGGCTCCGGGCGAGGTGACGGCTCCGGGCGGTGACGAGGCACCGGCTGCCGACACGGCACCGGGCGGCGACACGGCACCGGCCGAAGTCACGGCACCGGGCGGCGACACGGCACCGGCCGAGGTGACGGCTCCGGGCGGTGACGCGGCTCCGGGCGACGTCACGGCACCGGCCGAGGACACGGCACCGGGCGGTGACACGGCACCGGGCGGCGATACGGCTCCGGCCGAGGTGACGGCTCCGGGCGGTGACGCGGCTCCGGGCGACGTCACGGCACCGGCCGAGGACACGGCACCGGGTGGCGACACGGCACCGGCCGAGGTCACGGCTCCGGGCGGTGACGCGGCACCGGCTGCCGACACGGCACCGGGCGGCGACACGGCACCGGCTGCCGACACGGCTCCGGGCGGCGACACCAACGTGGCACACGCGATCACAAGGCAGACCACAACAGCACGGAGACCGTTCACGAGACCCCCAGAGCGCGAAGGTCGCACACGCTATTGGCTTCACCCACCCGTGAACAGGCGGCATCCAGCCGATCCCGACCGACGTCCTCAGCGCGTGAAGTCCCACTGCGCGAAGTCCCCGACGGGCCGGTATCCGATGCGCTGGTAGAGGCCGTTGCTGGTCGGGTTGGCGAGGTCCGTGAAGAGCAGGACCTCCGCCGCGCCCGCGTCGAGGGCGGCACGGGTGACCGCGACGGTGACGGCACCTCCGTAGCCGCGGCCCCGGAGCCCGGCCGGGGTGTAGACGGGGGCGACGCGGACCTGCCCCGCGACACGGCGGGTGACGCCGGCCATCGCGGCGGGGGTGCCGTCGGGGGTCTCCCAGAGGGTGACGCCTCCGTAGGCGATACGGGAGTCCGCCCAGTCGCCGGCATCCATCGCGGAGCGCTCGCCGACGGCCTCGCCGAACTCCTCGTGCCAGCGCACGAGGAGAGCACGGTCCGCCCCGGTGGCGACGCGGGCGCGGCCCGCCGGTACGGGCTCGGGCGGGGTGAGGGTGCCGAGCCGGTACAGACGCTGCCGTATACCGGGGGCGACGCCGGCTCCGGTGTGCTCCTCCCAGGCCCGCGCGAACGCCTCCGCGGTGGCGCGGTCGGCGGCGACTCCGGGCAGGTCGGGGCTGACGTCGGCGAGCTGCCGGGCGAGGGAACCGGCGGCCTCGGGCACGACGGGGCTGACGGCCACGCGGTGCGGAGGGGTCCGCAGGAAGGCCCCCCGGACGGCGCCGCCGCCATCGGCGTACGTACCGAAGAGGGGCGCCCCCTCCCCGTACGCCCTGAGTCCTCGCACGCGAAGGGTCTCGGTGACGCTGAGCAGGACGGTGTGCAGGGCGGGTGCGGAGTGCAGGAACTCCTCGGCGCGGCCGAGGAATCCTTCGAGGTTGTCGGTCAACTCCCAGGCGGAGACGGGCCCTTCGGGAGGCGCCGCGGGCACGGAGGACACCGCGGAATCTGTCGGAACTGACGCTTCTGAAGACATGGAACATGCTCTCGCGCCCCCTGGGGGGACCGCCTCCGAATTAAACCCGGCACGCCCCTCCTCCCCACTCAAGCCCGGCACGCTCCTCCCCACTCAAGCCCGGCGCGCTCAGCCCCGATCAACCCCGGCACGCCCAGCCCCGATCAAACCCGGCACGCTCCTCCCCGCTCAAGCCCGGCACGCCCCCCCGATAAGCCCGGCACTCACTCCCGCTCCCCCGTCACGCCCCGCCCACCGGCCGAAACACCGCGACCGCCGCCCCCACCGCACCCTTGGCACCCATCGCATCCCTCGCACCCATGGTGCCCACCGCATCCATGCCTCCCGCCGCCGCCCGGAAGGTCACCTCCACCGGCATCCCGATCCGTAGCACGCCCTCCCCGCCCTCGCAGTCGACGATCTCCGTCATCATGCGCGGGCCTTCGGCGAGGTCGACGACGGCGGCGATGTAGGGGACGCGGCTGCCGAACGGCGGCAGGTCGTTGCGGTGCACGACCGACCACGTATAGAGCGTGGCCCGGCCGCTCGCCCGCTCCCAGGAGACGTCCTCGCTCCAGCAGCGCGGACAGAACTCGCGCGGATAGTGGTGCGCCGCGCCGCACGCCCCGCAACGCCGGATCAGCAGCCGGCCCTCGGCCGCGGCGTCCCAGTAGGGCCGGGTGAAGGCATCGGTCTCGGGAAGGTCGAAGCGCGGCTCGGTGCGCGGTTCCGTGCTCATCAAGGAGTCCGATCACGTCGTAGGGTCAAGTCCGCTGGTTTTGGGGCAACTTCGACGTCCTGGCGCGAGCCCGGCGGCCGCAGGGGCAAGCCCGGTGTGAGTCCAGGGCAGGTGCCGCCGAGAAACGCACGCACCCACCCGACCACCCACCCCGAACGCCCACTCACTCACCCCCCACTCACCCACTCACCCCACCCGAACCAGCCTTTCCGGCCTTCCACGACCCCGACGGTCAGGCGCACCTGACGCTACGTCAGTTCATCGCACGACCCACAGAACACGCAAGAGCCATACACGGCACGCCCCTCACCACCCCCCACCCCCCCGTGATCGATTCGCAATCGGTTTCGGACTTGACCGTCCCCCATCAAGTAATCGCGCGGTTACTCTCCAGTCATGGCCGACTCGACCCCTCCGCTTACGCTCACACAGGACCGCCCCGTGTACGTCATCGGCGCCGGACCGGGCGGGCTCGCCGCCGCGGCGGCCCTGCGCGCACGCGGCGTCCGCGCGGTCGTCCTGGAGAAGTCCGACCACGTCGGCGCCTCCTGGCGCGGCCACTACGACCGCCTGCACCTGCACACGACCCGCCGCCTCTCCACCCTGCCGGGACTCACCATCCCCCGGTCCTTCGGCCGCTGGGTGTCACGCGACAACGTCATCCGCTACCTGGAGAAGTACGCCGAGCACCACCAGCTCGACGTCGTCACCGGCGTCGAGGTGACCGGCCTGGAGCGCACCGACGACGGCACCGGGTGGCTGCTGCACGCGACCGGCGGGCGCGAGCTCACGGGCAGCGCGGTGGTGGTCGCCACCGGCTACAACCACACGCCCCACCTCCCGGACTGGCCCGGCCGCGACACCTACACCGGCGAACTCCTGCACGCCGCCGACTACCGCAACGCCCGCCCCTACGCGGGCCAGGACGTCCTGGTCGTCGGCGTCGGCAACACGGGCGCCGAGATAGCCGTCGACCTCGTGGAGGGCGGCGCCGCCCGGGTCCGCCTCGCGGTACGCACCGCCCCGCACATCGTGCGCCGCTCCACCGCGGGGTGGCCCGCCCAGCTCTCCGGCATCCTGTGCCGCAGGCTCCCGGTCGCGCTGGTCGACCGGCTCGCGGGCCTGATCGCGAGGCTCAGCGTCCCCGACCTCACCGCGCGTGGGCTGCCGCGCCCCGACACGGGCCTGTACTCGCGGGTGAAGCAGGGTGCGATTCCGGTGCAGGACGTCGGCCTGATCGACGCCGTACGCAAGGGGCGGGTCGAACCGGTCGCCGCGCTGGAGTCCTTCGAGGACGGCAAGGTCATCCTCACCGACGGCACCAGGATCGGCCCGGACACCGTCATCGCGGCAACGGGCTACCGTCGCGCCCTCGAAGGGCTGGTAGCCGACCTCGACGTCCTCGACCCCCGCGGTCTCCCCACGGCCCACGGCCGCCGCCCCCCGAACCACGCCCCGGGCCTCTACTTCACGGGCTTCACGAACCCCATAAGCGGCACCCTCCGCGAACTCTCCCGCGACGCGGAAAAAATCGCCAAGGCGATATCCCCCTGACCCACACCCCACGCCCCCCCCGCACGCGGCCCCACCGCCCCCCCCTGCGGCAACACCCACTCCCGCCGCTCCGCGGCGGACCCCTACCCCCCCCCCCCCCCGTGGACACGCGAAGCCCCGGGGGGGGTTGGGGGGCCCGGATGGGGGGGCCCCCCAAAGCCAAGCGGGT